>NZ_RQFG01000018.1:300000-398700 GCF_004769235.1 Leptospira kanakyensis
CCGGAATGGTGAAAATTGTTTCAGATAAAAAACATGGGGAAATTTTAGGAGCTCATATCATTGGGAGTGGTGCGACTGAAATGATCGCAGAACTAACACTAGGTGCCAATATGGAAATCACCGTTCGGGAACTGGCAAACACCATCCATGCCCACCCAACACTATCGGAAGGAATTATGGAAAGTGCAGCGGCGGTGCTTGGGGAAGCGATTAATATTTAGGGGGAGGGGCTAGTCCAGACACCTCTAATGCTTTCAGGACTGACGCTGGTATTGGCGGTGTAACCAATGCTTCTTTATGAAATTATCAGGTAAATACAATACTAGTGTATATATCATTAATCCAGAATATTTTTTACGAGTCATCACAAATGAGGCTAATCATGCATCGGGTGTCTAAATCTTTTATCATTTTTTTGCTAGTAATTTTTATATCGCAGTGCAAAAGACAAGAAAGTGAAACCATACAGACGATAGAAGAAAGGCCAGTTTGGCTCTCCGGCCCTAACAAAGAGGAGCTAGAGCCAGGAGTTTTTTATATTCGTGAAGAATCTGGTGAGTCTAGTTTTCAAAATCGAAAACTTGATCCGCGTGATATTGCAATAAACCAAGTTTTGCCCGTTGCTAAAGAAATTAGGGAGAATATTCTGAAAAAAAACTTCCGTGGACTTGTAGCAAAAACTGACTCTACAATTTTAAACTTAATTGGCCAGGCAAACGGTAACCTGAATCCAGACCAACATGAAGAGAAAATCGTTAATCTTTGGGTTGATAAATATAATAAAAATGATAACAAAGACCCTTTCTGTGATTTTGATGTTATTATGAATGCAGATATCAAGAAAATGCAAATCAAAGCTTATCTAGCAAAAGAGCCATATATCGGCAAACATTCTATCCAATATTATGCAGAATATACAGTTGCATTTATAGATAGTATAAATAACGAGCTAACACTTCAGGTATACATTACTTTTGACAGTAAATATAAGAGGCCTGGAACAGAATTCTATTTGATTGAGAGTTTTTGGGATCATTGCCCAGATCCAAATTTATACAATCTGCCAAAATCTAAGAATGATGAATTTTAAAATATAGAGGGATAGAAATCTCAGTGCCTCTCTATTAATATAAAAATAAACAAAGTGTTCGTAAAGTTAGGAAATTATTAGTTTACGCTATTGGATAATCAAAATAATCCTGATATGCCATTCTTCTATTAACCAAAGTTACCCGTTCCCCACGGTGGCGAGGCCAATGAGGGCCGAAGCTCGCCAGTCGGAACACGATGTTCCGCTGGCAGGAATGGAAAGAAAATGAGGTTCATCGTCGAGAAGAATACTGCTCAAAATGTTTCAGATTAATTTACAAAATGAGCGATGCTGATCTAAACAAAAAAGGAAATTACTCGAAATATGTGGAATCAGAGAAATTATTTATATTTAAGTCAAGTGGGGAGTTCATCCAGTGTGTAATAGATTTTTTATTTTATTTATACTTATATTCAACGTTAGTGTTGAATCGAAAGATCTTTTCCCAGTTTGGAGAAAATCTTTGGAAAATTTTAATTACCAACTCCCCGAAGAGCTCTATGATAATTATAAAAAGTTTGGCTATGATGGCGCAGGATACTTTAAAGATAGTATAGGAATATACATTCGAAAAACAAGATTTCCAAAGGAAACAATCAATTATGCTATTGGGTTTAGGAATCAAAAGGATCTATTTTTGCCAAAAGAAGTATTCCTTGTGTTTTATTTTAATGATTCAGAATTGCTTATGGTTTCTGAGACAATTCCGTATATTCATAAAAGTGGTGATTACAGTTTCGCTGGCGCAATTCATAGGATAGGGAGAACTTACGAATATGAAAATGGTAAGTTGGCAAAAATTTCATGTCTGGATAGAAACCCTGATTTGAATGTTGCAGCTGATATATCCAAAAAAGAATACTGTGGTGAGATCATACATTTAGACACGCAAGGAAATATTTCAAATGTGACGGATAGTAAAAACCCTTGTTCTTATATATGTAATAGTCGTTATATGCCTTATTCTCAGCCAGGATTTTATTTTACCACGGTGGATCAGCTTAAGTTAAGGCAATCTCCTTCTTCTAAATCAGACGTGATCAAGAGCCTTCCACTGGATACAAAAGTTCAAGTCATTGAAGACAGTTTTAAAGCTGAACGATTGAGTTCTTATGTAAATGGAAATTGGGTTAAAGTAATTCTAGAGGATGGGAAAGAAGGATTTCTTTATGGATTTTATCTTCGATTTGAGAATGAGCCGAACCTCAGTCTAATTTTACAGAAAGCAGAAGAGTGGAAGAAGAAAAATGGTTGGAAAGGGAAGTGAGGGATGCGCTAATTATAGGACAATAAAAAATTTAGTGTTTGGAAGCTAACCACATTAACAATGAAACAATATTTAACCATTCTCATTTTGATTTTCCTAATCAGTGATTCCCCGAAATCGCAGGAAACGATAAAAGATTGGCAGCTTGGCCCAGATGAAGAAACATTAGAACCAGGAGTTAAATATAGTCGGAGTAAAGATATTGAGCAAGAGTTTATCATGTATAATCTTGATCCTAGAGACATTGCAAAAAAACATGTAAGGCCATTTGTAGGGTTATTAAAAAAAGTAATTAAAGAAAAAGACTTTGATAAACTTGTATATTTAACGTTAGGTGTTCAATCTGAAATCGGAAAAAAGATGGGAGGTCTCGAATCTATTATTTCGGATGACCTTCATCAAATTGATGAAAATTGGAAAAAGATATTTAGAAAAACAGGAAAAGATCCATATTGCAACTATGAAAAACTTTTAACTACGGTTGTAAAAGAAATACTAATCGTTCCTTATTCTGCAAAAAAGCCAAGGCCCTCTAGTATAAACGAAAGAACCAATTTTAATGTAGAATACTTGATTACAATTAATCCAAACACAATTAATTTCCATACACTTCTTGTAATGGTTAGATTCGATAACCAAACAGATGAAAAATGGTATTATGTAACACGTTACTTTAAACATTGTCCAATACCAAATTTAGTTCCTGATTATAACGAACATGATTATCATTTAAAACCTTGAAGATGAGTGTAGGATTATAAATATATGATCCTACAGCTGGAATTTTTGAAGATATGAAAAAGAAGGGATTAACGAAATGAGAAATATTTTTATAGTTTATTTAGTTTTCTTAAGTTATAATTGCAACTCACATATAAGTTTGCAATCGCCGAAGAAATTAGACAATTCTTTTCAATTAACTAACAGTGCAGACTTAATATCGAAATACGACAAAGCAAGAACTCTGTCATTTGATGAATTCAAAAATGGTTTTACAAATAATCCGAAAGGATTTAATATAATTTTTTTGAATAGTTATTTTGAAGAAAATGGCAGATTTAAATATAACGATGGGTGCTTTTCCATTAGTTTTCCCAAAAAAGAAAAACCTGAATTATATTATGTTTATGAGCAGACGTTCCTGGCTCGCGGTGTAACAGAAACAATTCGCTGCAATGAGTTTTCTGATGAGTTAAAGGATTGCCTTCTTTCATTCAAAATAACTAGCGATTCGAAGGATACTGAAAAAGGCCAAGTGATCTTTCGTGTAAAGCTAGATACTCTTTATCATATTGAACCATTTGGATTTCCCTGGGATGCAAAACCACAGTTTGGTTTTCTATCAGATGGCGGATCCAAAAAAGAATCATGGCGAAATTTTAAAAAAGCCATTGCTCTTTATCGAAAAACACCAGGATTGGGGGATTTGCAGAAGTTAGGTTATAAACCAGAAGATATTGAGTTTTTTGATAAAACGGAAGAGTGGGAAGGGTATTGAGGTAGCCTTTAATGAATTAAGAAGTACTATGAATCACGCATTTAAAAAATGAATTGAATCAACGAGATAAAAAGGCCTATATATGAAAATTTTCTATGCGACAGTATTTCTCTTCTTTCTATTCAGTCTGGATTTATTTCCTGAAAGTAAAACCATGAAAGACCAAATCGATTTTTCTAAAGAAAAACCTGTGCATCCCTTTTACGATAAGTTTGGTCAAAATGGAAACCTGAATTGCAAAGAGAAACAGCAGTGTATGTCGAACTGCACAAGTGCTGTGTTTGTATTTTCCGAAAAGTACCGCAACGCAGGATCGGCGAGGCAAGGTTGTATTGCTGAGTGTAACCAAATCCTTTGTTTACAAGAAGACAAAAAATGAATCCCCCGCGCCAGCGATTGCAGCGGAAATCCTTTCCGTAGGAAAGATTGGAGCGGAAAGCGCGGTCGTTTCAGTTTAGAATTCTAATCCACCTAACCAATTCGAGGCGCCCCATTCTCCTATCTTATCAAAGCGTATCTTAATCTTCTTTTATCTCCAAACATTGCCGCATCCAGTCCCAGGTTTCCTTTGGTCTTTCGAAAGGAAAAAAATGTGTGAAGCCGGGGAAGATGGTGACATCGGACTTAGGATGTTTTTTTGCAAGGAGGTGGGCATACTTCGGGCTACAGACTTCGAATTTTTCTGGAATGGCGATATGGTTTTCGGTTTTGATTCCGTAGAAATTTTTAAAGACATGGAAGTGGGCGTGACCAAAGATTCGGGCTTCGACTTTTGGATCACAACAAAGTTTGACTTCTGTGTCATGGCCAGTGTTTACAAAACAAGAGTTTAGATAATCTTCGAAGATGGAAGGTTCGAAGTTGGCAAAGGCGGGAAATTTTCGGAACGACCGCCTAACAAGCTCAATCGATTTGAAATGAGTCCTTCTTTTTTTGGCACCTTTTGCCAAAGGGTTTTCTAAAAATTTAGAAAGGAGGATGAGTTTCCAACCTAAGATGACGGGATCCATGGCTAAAACTTTTTCAAAACGGGAAGGTTCTTTGGCAGCAGCTAAAAGTGATGAGGCACCACCAAGTGAATGACCGATGATATTTGTTTTGGTGATGGATTCATGATCGAGAAGTGCGAGGATTTGGTCTCGGAACACATTCCAGTTATTAAATTTTAAACTAAACTCAGAACGTCCATGTCCCAAAAAATCGGGAGCAATGACTCGGTAGTGTTTTGATAATAATTGAAAGTAATAATTGTAACAGCCGGCACTATAGCCGTTGGCATGACAGAAAACGAGAATGGGACCCGGAGTTTCCGAATCTAAATAAGCACATTCCCAGTTTCTGAATCGAAAGGATTTTTGTTTCATTTTTCTATTTGACCCTTCCCGATTTAGATCGGATTTTGTCTCTATCCCATGCAATTCCAGGTCATCCTCTTCTTCTGTATAGCCGTATTCTTCAATGCCTTAGCTAATATTTTAATCAAATCTTCTTCTATGCAAGATCATACAAAAACATTGTCAGGTGGACTTTGGGATACAATCTTTACGGTGTTTAACCCATACTTCATCGGTGGGCTTGCAAGTTTTGGTTTGGCCTTACTGGGTTATCGTTATGTTTTGGGGAAAGGTTTGAAACTTTCACTTGCGTATCCTGTGTTTACTTCTAGTGGATTTATCATTGTTCTCATTGCCTCGTCGCTTTTTTTTAAGGAAAGGTTGAATTTGACACAGTGGTTGGGGATTGCATTTATATTGATTGGTGTTTGGCTTACCGCCTTGCAAATGTTTGACGTTAAGTCGTAAATCTTGAAACTAGAATCTGTTTCCATAAAACTAAAAACATTTTTTTTTCTATTCTGTTTTCTTTCTTTTTCCCTTTGTAAAAAAACAGGTTCAGATGCTGGGCCTGAATCTGTTCTCCTCGACACAACAAAACGTCCCAATGTTCTTTGGATTGTGATTGATTCGCTTCGCGGTGATATCATTGGTCGATATGGAGTGACACCTAACTTAGATTTGTTTTCGGGAAATGCCGTTACTTTTAAGTATCATTTGGTGAATGCCGCTTGGACTAGGCCTTCCACGCTTGTATTTTTTACAGGCAAATATGCTTCTGCTAATCCGGTTAATTTTTGGGATTACCCTACAACAAAATCTGAGGTAGAAGCCTTCTATCGGACGGAAAAACATCCCTTACCGAAACTACTCAAAGAAAATGTTTTTGGCACTTATATGGTGGGGAACAATCCATTTTTAACAGACAAATTTGGTCTTGGAGTGGATGTCGGCTTTGATCAGTTATACGACTTTTCCAATTATAGCGAAGACACAAAAAAAATTACTAAAAAAACATTCGAAGTGTTGGAAGAAATTTCGAAAGATAAAAAACCGTTTTTTCTTTTTTTGAATTATAACGACCCACACAAACCATACACTCCACCACCTGGATTTACAGATCGGATCCATACAGATGAAGTATTGGATGAAAAGAAAAGAGATTATCTTGGAGAAGTTGCCTTTGTGGATGAGGAACTTGGAAAAGTGTTTCTGGAACTAAAAAACAAAAATCTTTGGGAGAATACTCTTGTCCTCATCACAGCTGACCATGGTGAGGTGATGAATGCCGCTCACGCTATTTCTCCTTTTACAGGAACCAATACGTATTATGGACATGGACAAGATTTGTTTTTGGAAAACATCCATGTGCCACTCCTCCTCAAACTTCCTGGTGAGACGAAGGGACAATCAATTTCTGAAATGACAAGGTCGATAGATTTATATCCGACGATTTTGGATTATGCCGGGTTAACCGTTCCAAAATTTGTTCAAGGTAAATCACTTCGGTCTTTGATCGAAAATAGGGAGTCCACCAAACGAACGTATTATGGTGAGACAAGGTTCACACAAGGGTATGGGGAAGGACATGAATTCCTTTTACAAAGGTCTTACCGGTTTCATGAACTGGGAAAGTTTTGGCAAGGTTCTGTAGGAAGTGAGTTTTATTTGTATTCGGATTCTACAAAAGATCCGAACCAAGAAAGTCCATTAAGAATTTCGAATATTGCTGCCTTAAGGGAGATGAAACTAAAACCTGATTTGGAAAAGAAAATCCTTCGGTTTTGGAAACAAATCCGATCGATGGAACCCAAACTGCCGTTATATCATCTTTCCATCCAACCAGAATCTAAGGATACAGAAGTTCAAATTAGGGTACCAAATGGAACCATTCGGATGGCATCTTATCCAAACGATGTTCTTTTGGAAGAAAAAGGTAAGTTTGTGCAAATCCAAACCAAACGAACGAAACCCTTTGAAATTAGTTTTGAAGTGTATCCCGATGTGAGTTTTCCGGAATTTACTGTTTGGTTTTCTAAAAAACAAATTCCCAAGTCGGAAATTTTTACAGGATACTTTGGTGTCAGTTTGGCATCTTGTCAGTCCAACTGTGATTTGTTATATGAATCAGGAACAAAGAAACCAGTCATCACTCCCCAAACAAAAGTATATTTTTGGAAAGAAGGTGGCCAAAAAAAATCTTATGCATCCAAACAAGAATTGGGAACCGATGCTTTGGAGATTTTAAAGAAACAAGGATATGTGCAGTAGTTGGATCATTGGCACTGCCTTCGGTTCACTTGATTTGTATGATCCAAATCAATCATTGTCTTGATTCGTAACAGATACATTTGGCAAAGATTCACCGTTGAACCCACTCCCTCCACCGCTGAGGGATCCAAATAAAATCGAATAAGCCATATTTCCATCCACAAGAAAATCATCCACTCCCGTGAGGACTACGTTTTGATAAGTATTCCAATCACTGGAAGTAAAAACCAAACTAGAAACTGAACTTGTTCCCTCAGCGACATTCGAACTGGAAACAGGAATGGTAACGTTTGAAGAAGGCCTAGCACGCAAACGGACTTGGAATCTGGATTGGCCTCCGATTTCTGTAGTGATTAAGTTAGGTGATGTGACGAGTCCCCCTGAACTATTGGCCGATGTTCCGCAAACATTCATTGGATTCGGATCGGTGCAAGGAACTATATCATAAATGTAATTGATATGAGTGGCAGAGATGGAAAGAGGGGTGAGGGCACTATAAATAGCCGAGGGTGTAAATCCTGTTCCCGTTTCACCTGAGGTGACAACTGATGTTATGGTATAACTTACATCACCCACAGCGGCCGTATCAAGGCCTGTCACCGTGACCAGTTGGCCCGAACCAAAATTACTTGGAGTGAAGGTAAGAGGGGCTGTGGGAAAACTCACAAGTCCACCAGGACTTGTATTAAAGTTTACCGTGATGTCTGTTGTGGGTTGTGAATCCAAATGGATATAGAACGCAGAAGACGCACCTGATTGTGAAGTAATGACAGTGGCTGGCGTAAATCCAGAACTTGTGATTCCCGCACTATCATTATCGTTCAATGTGAGCATTGGATAATTCGAAGAAGGATACGGATTCACTCCATTATAAAATCCATCGGTGGAAGAAAGGACTCCAACAACAATCGGACAAGATACATTCCCATCATCCACTGCATCATCGTTAGGTGTCACAGTGATTGTGTTATGGGCTCCGAGGGTATTCCAATTGGCACTGGTGATGGTGAGTGAATTTGTTGAGATAGAAAATTGAGGGACACTTGGCGCTACAATCAACTGGCAAGGAAAGGTGGTTGTTACCGAAATGGGAACTGTGACATCATCTGTAGGTGCTTGGCTGAGAAGGACATAAATAGGGAAGGCAGCAGAGTTTTCGGCCCTCGTCATACTGATTGGTGTGACCACAGTCACTGGATTTTCCGATGTGCTATAGTTGACAAGTGTGGCCGTGGTTCCTGTACTTCCCACAAAACTTACATACCACGATGGCATCGAACCTGTTTCTGTTCCATTGACAGTCACCGAATAACTCACATTACCATCACTCAAGGCATCGGAAACACCTTGGATTTCCACGGGAACGGATGTACTCCAATTGGTTTCATCAAAGATGTATTGTTTGGAACTAACGGGCGTTCCTCCATCATTGATCATTCCTTCTGTTGCATCGGAGGTAGCCACAGTCACTGTGACTTGATTTCCCGGGATGGGTCGACTACCAAGCCTTAGGCTATACATGGCTGATTGTCCTGACTCTGTCGTGAAATAAGGTTGTCCTGCATCGAGAGTGAATAGAATGCTCGGAGAGGGATTGTCATCATCCGTAATATTGATTGTGATATCAGATGGATTCATTCCCTCATAATCGGTTCCCGATCCGGTGATGGCACCGAGTGTGAGAGTATGGGTTCTTGTACTGATTTCATTGATAGAATCATTCACCACGACAACTGTTACTGTTTGCGTTGTAGAATAATTTGTATGAGTGAAAGTCAAACTGGCAGGTGAAAATGTATATTGTGTGGAGTCTGGTAGATTGAAGGTTTCCCCTGTGATTGGAATGGTCACTGAACCGGAAGCGCAAGCTGCTAAATTCCCTGGAGTGTCACAAGGAGCCGCATTCAAACGAACTGTAAACGTTCCATCACTTCCCCCTTCGGTAAGGTTCAGTGTAGTGGATGAAATGGTAAAACCAACTGTATCGTTGTCGGTGATGGTGATCACCAAATTACCGCTAGCTTCTGTATACCCAGGAAGAGTTCCAGTAGGATAAAGCCCTGTAAAATAAGAACCATTTGCTTGGGGGATATGGATGGTAACAGGAATATTTCCATCATCAAAGGAATCGGAAACGGAACGGATGGTCACAACTTGAGCTACATCCCATCCACTATCACTGGTATTGCCGGAATAACTAGCGGCTTGTCCGTTCGTCGGAGTAAAGGTGAGTGTGCGAGAAGCGGCAACTCCTGCGGAACTATTGAGTAAGACTGCTTCTGTTCCATCAGAGGAAGTGATGGGCCCAATGGTAACATTGGAATTTGGTTTTAAGGATAGTCTAATTTCAAATGTGATGGTAGAAGTTCCATTTTCAACCATGGAAGATGCCGAAAGATTTTGAATACGAACCAATGGTTCGTTACTATCTGTATTGATCGCGGTGACGGCAGGAATGGATACAGAGTTGTATTTGGGATCCGCAGAGGTCGAATTTCCAAAAGAGATGTTTACATTTTGATCCCCGTCGTCCGTTCCATCTAACACGGATGTAATGGTGACAGTTTGTGGGGTGTTCCAATTCCCAGTCGTAAAGTTTAATGAACTTGGTGAAACGGTAATTTCGGAAGTATTGCTAGATGTGATGCTAGGGATGCTAACAGAGTTTGTGGGTTGAGAGTTTAAAACAACGGTAAAGGTTTCAGTTGATGGTGTTCCATTTTCATGTACCACAAGTCCACCAACGGGTGTGACAGTAAAACCTGCCGTGTCATCATCTGTGACTAAGATTGTGACTGAGGATGGTGGTGATACTGAGTTATACACAGGATCGGCAGAACCACCTGTGTCCACAGATCCAAATTGTAAGGTAACAGTTCTTGTGTCTTCATCAATGGCATTGTTATTTGTCGTCACGTTAACGTATTGGTCTACGTTCCAATTGGCATTCGTAAAAACTAAGCTCGTGGTACTGATATTCGTGATTGTATTGTTTTCTGAAATTCCTGTGAGTGTGACTGTAAATCCAGGAGGTGGTTGGGACAAAAGATGGATGGCAAAGGAAAGATTCCCGCCGTTTTCAGAAATGGTCAAACTACCTGGCGCCGTAAGAACAAAACCTGGAACATCATCATCTGTGTTAGTCACCGAAGGGAAAACTGGCCCCGCCAAACCATTGTAATCTGTATCAGCAGAAGTGGCAGCACCAACCACGATTGAAACAGTTTTTGGACCATCCACGATAAATTCATTCACTCCAGTGACAGTGACAATTTTTGGAGTAAACCATTCTCCCGGTGCAAAGGTAAGCGAAGAAGGGGAAGCTGTACCTTCTGAACTCGGTGTGGCTACGATGGAAGGAATGGTCACTGAACTTGTAGGTAGAGTATTCATCACCACAGCAAAACTTACGGCTCCACCCGCTTCCGTTGTTGTGAGTCCAGATAAATTGACAACAGTAAACCCTGCCACATCATCGTCCACATTGGTTCCGGTAATGACAGGAATTGGTTTTCCCATATAAGCGGGATCATTGGAAACTGTGGGATCCGCTGAAATTTGAAAAGTACTTTCATCCACACTAAAGTCATCTACACCAGTCACGGTGACAGTTTGTGGCACATTCCAATTGTTAGGTGTAAAAACAAGTTCTACTGCTGCAACGGTAGCTTCTGTTGTATCATTGGATACAAAATTCCGAATGATGACATCTTGCATTGGCCTTGTTTGTAAAACATAAGCAATGGTTCCGGTTTCTCCTGTTTCAGATGTGATGAGACCTAAAGTGGGACTTGCTGCTACACCAGAGGATTCATCGTCAGTATTCACAACAAGTAATACGGGAAGTCCTTGAGTAGAAAATCGAATGTCCGTTGTAAATATACTTCCTAATTGGACTCTATAGTTTTGATTTCCATCAGCTATTAAATCATCCACACCCGCCAAACGAATGCTTTGTGGTGTGTCCCAATTATCTTCTGAAAATTCTAGATAAGTTGCGGATAAAAGTACTCCTTCTGTGGGATCAGAGACAGTGATCGGCCCAATTCTTACTGAACTGTTTGGTTCTATGTTCAAACGAATTGTGAATTCTGCTTGTCTTCCATTTTCACTCGTGAATAAAAAATTCGGAGCTTCGTAAATGACAGAACCTTGCCCGGTTGTAGATGCAAAAAAAGATCCGATTAACATCTGTAAATTCAGTGGTGTTATGGATTGGCAAGAGACAGTGAGAGTGGAAATTACGAGGGAAATGATGGAAATACAGACTCTGAACATGATTCCCTTTTGTACTTGTAACGCTTCCAGTTAGGGTTCTCCCTCTATATATTACGAGAAAAATACCTTTAATCAGAAAAAAATTTCCAGGACTGCAATAAAACAAAATGAGCCAAAATCAAAACCAATCATCCAAAGGACCACTTGCTGGTGTAAAAGTTGTCGACTTATCTTTACTCCTTCCAGGCCCACTTTGTTCGCAACACTTAGCGGATATGGGAGCAGAAGTCATCAAAATTGAAAACCCAAGAGCTTATGATGGGTCTCGTGCGATGTTCAAAGGCAAAACAGGATATCCTGCTTTGTACATGATGCTCAATCGCAATAAAAAAGCGATCACACTGAATCTAAAACGAGAACAAGCCAAAGAGATTCTATTTAAACTTTTAGAAGATGCAGACATTTTACTCGAAGGATTTCGTCCCGATGGAATGGATAAGATGGGAATTGGTTATGATGTCTTAAAAGAAAAATTTCCTAAGTTGATTTACTGTGGAATTTCTGGCTACGGCATCTCGGGAAAATACGTAGATTTTGCGGGACACGATTTGAATTACTTAGCAGTATCTGGTGTCCTTGACCAAACTGGAAATCCTCCACGGCCTGCTGGTTTTCAATTGGCAGATGTGGGTGGAGGAACACTCACAGCACTTTCTGCGATCCTAGCTGCTCTTTACTTCAGAGAAAAAACTGGCAAAGGACAACGGATTGATATTTCTATGACAGATGCATCTCTCCAATTTCTTTCGTTATACGGTGGAATTTTATCTTCTTCGGAAAAATCTCCTGAAGCTGGAAATGATATTTTATCAGGTAAATTACCAAACTATAATGTTTATGAAACGAAAGAAGGTCGGTATGTAGCACTTGGTGCCTTAGAAGATATGTTCTTCCAAACTTTTTTACGGGCAGCAGGAATGGAAAACTTAACCAAAGACTACCCGATGAACGAAGAAAACATTCCGCTCATTAAACAAAAGTTAACCGATTATTTTAAATCCAAAACCTATTCCGATTTACAACCAATCTTTGACAATACGGATGCTTGCCTTTCTCCCATTCTCAATATGAAGGAAGTTTCAGAAGATCCACATATGAAAGAACGTGGTATGGTGATCGAAAGAAACCATCCGAAATACGGTCCAATTTTACAATTTGGATCTCCGTTTCATTTTTCAGAGACACCTTTTGTTTACAGAAACGATCCACCAGAACATGGGGAACATACGGAAGAGATTTTAGGTGGTTTGGGCTTTCCAAAAGATAAAATTGCGGAGTTTAAAAAAGACCGAGTGATCTAACAGCTCCCTTGCTTTTTTTTCGTAATTTCTTTATTTTGTCCCAGGGGGGAGGTAAACTCTCCCTAAACCTACAGTATGAAGTTATTACAAGTTTCCGACCTCCATCTTTCCCAAAATTCCCCCGAAGAAAAGAGTTATTCTCTTTCCGTATTACGAGAAATTTTACAAACAGCGGAATCTACAAAATGTGATCGCATTCTATTTTGTGGAGATCTTTTTAATACCTTCCCTGATTTAGAATCACTCCGCTCGGAATTCTTAAAAGAAGTTTCTTCTTATTCGGGAATCATTTATTTTCTTCCAGGAAACCATGAAATCCTTGAGAAAAAAGGAAATAATAACCGTTATGCGGACTATGATTGGTCTTCGAAAGTAAAAGTTTTGGACAAAACTCCTTATTTTTTATTTGAAGATAACGGAATCGAATTTTTATCCATCCCTCACCAAGAAAACTATTCTGAACTTTTACTTTCTCCTCCACCGGCAAAACAAACAAAACTAAGAATTGGTCTTGCTCATGGAACTGTTTCTGGAATGAGTTTTACTGGCCTAAGTGAGGAAGAAGAAGAGGGTGGATCCTATTTAGATCCTCATCTCATTCAAAACTTAGGATTGGATTATCTTGCTATAGGACATTTACACCGTGCACGTACAGGTATGATTGGAAACTGTGAGGTTGGTTATGCGGGATCATCTCGCGTTTGGAGAAAAGGAGAGTCTGGAAAAAGAGGAGGGATTCTCCTTCATGTTGATGGGGCAAAGGTTCGCACTGAATCCGTTTATTTTAAGTCAGCTGGTGAATATAGAGAAATTTTAGTTTCCTTAGATACGGAAGGAAAACCAGAAGAAAGTATCGAAACCTATTTGGATGGAACAAACCCGGAGGATTGGATTGTATTTCGTTTTCTTGGTTATGTTGACTCCATGGTAGAAAAACAAAAATTCCAAGAAACTGTTCTTCGCGATTGGAAATCAAAATTCCGAATTTTAGAATTTGATCCCGATGAATCACAAATCACTGTCATCCAACATCTTTCTGAAAATGAATTTGTGAAACAATTCCTTGATAAAATGAATGAAAGGAAAGAACAAATGGATCCTTTCCTTTGGAAACATACAAGGGTCACTGGGATTCGATTGATTTTAGAAGGTAAAAAAAACCGATGAAATTAAAAATAGAAAACTTCGGAATCTTTTCTAAAAAAGAATTTCCAATCGAAAGAGTGACGGTATTCACAGGGCCCAATGAATCGGGAAAAACAACCATCCTCGATGCATTTGTCTCTGCACTTGTGAAAATTGTTGGAAGTACAAAGTTTGGTGCCACTTTGAATTCCCGATACAAAGCCGAAAGAAATTCCGATTTAGGAATTCCTAAACTCAGTTTATCACCCAATTTGTTTTTGAATTCACTTGTGATTCGTGAAGGGAATATGGATGTTGGTTCCGAAAAGGAGTTGGTATCCACCATTGAACAAACGATATTTGATAGTGGTTACAATCCCTCCCAATTAAAAGAACAAGTCGAACAACTTTCCGAAAAAACAGGAAAAAGAAAGTCAGCCAAAGACTGGAATTTGGCTTTGTCTGAATTAAACTTAGCCAAACAAAAGTTTGATGCTTCTGAATCTTCTTTAAATAGAATTTCTTCTCAATTTGTTGATTTACCCATTTGGGAAACCGAACGTCAAAAATTAAAACAAGAATTGGAGAATTCAAATTCCGAACAAACCAAATTGCAGTCAGAATTTCTCGAGTTTAAAGAAACCGAACAACACAACGAAGTGGATCGTGTCTATGGCCAACTATTACAATGGGAAACTTTGGAATCGGAGTCTAAACAAGAAGAAAAAATTCTACAGTCAGGTTGGGACCAAAAATCCAAACTCTTAGATGGCGAACTCAAATCATTAGAACAAAAACGAAATTTATCCAAAGAGAGACTTGTCGGGTTAGAATCAAAATTAGAATCGTCTTCTGCTCAAAAAAAACAGATCGAACAAAAATCTAAAAAACTAGAATCCTATTTTGATTATTTTGAAACTTGGAAACAAACGGTTCGAAGGTTTCAGGAAGAATCCCCTGTCGTAAAAAAGGTTATCTGGAATCCATTGTACAGAAGTTTGGCGGGAGTAGCTGGTGTCCTCGGAATTTTTTCTGGAATTTTGATTCTATTTTATGACTTCAGTGGATGGGCTTATATTCTTCCCGCGGCTTTGATTTTTTCTGCAGTTTGTTTGATGATTGTAGCCAAAGATACAAAAAATGAACGTGATGAACCCAAATGGAATGAAATGGTTCGCCGCATTGCCACGGAAATGGAAACAAAAACTCTGGGTGAGTGGAAACCAGAATCCATAACAATGGATTCCTTATCTTTATGTTTCCAAAGGTATGAAAGAGAATACACAAAACAAAAATTGGAATCAGAAGGTTTTGGTTCTACTCTGTCTTCTCTGGAAGAAGAAATCATTCGACTACGTGGAGAAGATAAAAAAATAAATGAAACCGTTTTGGAAAAAGAACGGGAGTTGGCAGGTGTTTGGCGAGAGGCGGGGGTTCAATCATTATCTGAACTTTCGGAATTGTACGTTCAAATTCGGTTGAAACAAGAAAAACTAAAAACTCTCACCGAGTCCTTAAAAATCGAATCCAAAAAATGGGGAACCGCAGATTTAGGGGAACTCAAACTTAAAACAAAAGACAAAATATCTGATCTTGAAAAAAAAGGAATTTCTAAAAGTTTTTCTTCTGAAGATAGGGCCACCAAACAAAGATTAGAAAATAGAATTCAAACACTTTCAGACAAAATCCGCGAATTAGAACGAAGTATTGTGGAACTGGAAAAAAAGTTAGATACAGGAAAGGCTGTTTTAGAATCACAAATGGTTCCTGCCCAAAAAGAATGGGAAACAAACAAACGTAACTTAGAACTGAAAGAAAAATGGAAAAATGATTTAGACAGAAACTTTCAAAGTTTGGAAGTGTTGTCCGAAATCTTTTCTGAGATGCAAGTAGAAAGTACGGACAAAATGTCCTCCCTTGTAAAATCACTCCAAACAAGAATGGATGCATTAAAAGGATCACTTCCCACAAAACAAATCCAGTGGAATGGTTTCTCTGACGAAATTCAAATCACCACAGACTCTTCTAGTGATCGTTTTCGTTTCGAAAATTTATCCACAGGAACTAAAGAACAAATTTCATTTGTTCTTCGGTTGGAATATGCTTTCCGGATTGGAAAACAATTCAATTTACCATTTTTACTTTTGGATGAACCGTTTCGACATATGGATGCGGAAAGACGTGACTCAGCTCTCGCATACACACTCCAGTGTTTAACAAATGCAGAGGAAGAATGGAAGGTGGTATTTTTTACTTTTGATAGCGAACTAGTTTCTAAGATAAAAGTTTTGGCAGCGGATCAAAAACTCCCCTGCCAAATCCATGAGTTGACTAAACGAGTTTCTTAGCTTCCGCAAGAACTGTATCGTAATTAGGTTCGCTACCTATTTCCGGTACGAGTTCTGTATATCTTACGATATCGTCTTTATCTACAACAAAAACGGCACGGGCAGAAAGACCAGCAAGTGGACCCGCAGCGATATGAGTTCCATAATTTTTGGAAAAAGAAAAATCTTTAAACTGAGATCCTGTGATTAAGTTTTCAGAATCAATTCCTTCTGTGGAACAAAAACGTTTCATCGCAAAAGGAAGGTCACCAGAAATGATGAGAGTGGTGATTCCATTTTCTTTCGCTGCTTTTTCGTTAAACTTTTTAGTTTCGAGGGCACAAACTGCTGTGTCCAAACTAGGAACTGCTACGAGAATTTTTACCTTTCCAGATAAGTCTTTGAGTGTTAAATCACCTAAGTCTTGTTTTGCGACTCGGAAATCAGGAGCTTTGTCCCCTGGTTTTGGAATGTTTCCTTCTAGGGGAACGGGATTTCCTTTGAGAGTTACTTGGGCCATGATTGTCTCCTTTGTATTTAGATTAATTCTAGTCTTTCAGTGAATGGATTCTTCGGGAAGGATTTTTTCCATCCAAAGTAAAGATTCTGAAAGTTCTCCCCTCCGAATGGTCGTTGCCAAATGGTGCACCCGATCCAAAAGCCACGAAGGTGAAACCTCAGTGATGTCTCGAAAGGCATTTAGTTCTTCTTTATTTAAGGATCCATCAAATGAGGAACAGAGGGCAAAAATAGCAACCGGCCATTTTCTTTCTTCTTTTGTTAAATTTTGGAATGAAAGGACAAATTCTGCCCAATCATCTAAGTTTGTTAGTTTGTCTTTATTTGGTAATAGCCCAATCAATCCAAAAAGCAAATATTCGAAGTTAGGGTGGAACGTTTTTGTATAAACAATGGAGATGGCAACAGATCGAGCTGCCGATTCTATAAATTCTTTTCTACGTTCTTTGGATTTGATTTTTAACAACATGGCATCGGATAATTTTCTTGTGATGATCCTTTTGCGAAGTTCATATAAAATCATATATGTAGTCAAACTATCCCAAATTCCTGTCACTGGCCCGGATATGTATTCAATAAGAAACCTAAGTCCTGTCCTACCCAAAAATACCTTTAATAAAAGTTTGGCGATGATATTCGAAAGGAAAACCTTACTCTTATACAAGAGGGTACGAAAAAAAAGAGCTCTTTCATTTAGATGTTTATAAGGATCAATTCCATACAATCGAATCCGTGGATCAGGAATTTCTAAAACCAACCTAGCCATCATACCAGGAATGGGTGTGATGAGTTCTGGTTCTTCCGCAAGTTCAATGTCAGCGTACTGTGCCATTCGAAAGGAAAGATAAAATCCCAATCGAAAGAGAAGGTAAAATTCGATGATGGTCAATAGTGCCAAAAGAAAAATAAATCCGGAAAGAGCAGAGTAGGAGAGATTGGACAGTGGCCAAAATAGGAAGGGAGGTAAGTAAGTAGAGAGGGCCACAAAGGCCACAGAAGGCAGAAACCCAATCCAAAAAGACCAAAAAATCCCCCAAATGATAAGGGTTTTTGTATGGGAGGCAAAACTTTTGCCTGAGTCCTTAGGTTTTTGGGAACCGGTGCCTATAGAAACAAGTAGCCGACGGCCCCACTTTTCTAGAAAACCTGGTTTGTAACGTTCTGTACTCATTTTTTTTTGCAACCGAAATCTGGCTTTAGGACTCCCACACCATGAAACAGGAATTCTCTATGACGACACAAGCTGAAATCAAAACGAAAGCCCCCATTGATTGGGTCACGACAATATTTTTACTCACATCTCCTTTGGTAGGGATCTTTGGAACCCTTTATCTTTACCTTTATGATTCCATCCATCTTGGCACTTGGGCCTTATTTGTGTTTTATTTCTTCGCAACCGGAATGGGGATTACCGTTGGTTACCATAGACTTTTTTCACACAAAGCTTATGAAGCAAAATCTCCCATCAAACTTTTGTTACTTCTTTTTGGAGCGGCTGCCTTTCAATCAACTGCTCTCGAATGGAGTGAAGACCACCGCATCCACCACAGGTTTGTAGATACAGACAAAGATCCGTATTCGATTAAAAAAGGATTTTGGTTTGCTCATATTGGTTGGTTGTTTCGCAAACGTAAGTATGTTCAAAATGGGGTTCAAGATTTGGTGAATGACCCTCTCGTTCTTTGGCAACATAAACATTTTTATTCCATTTCTATCTTTATGTGTTTTTTCCTTCCTGGTCTTATCACTATGTTATGGGGTTCTTTTTTAGAAGGATTTTTTGTCGCGGGATTTCTTCGACTTTTTGTGGTCCACCAATTTACTTTTTTTATCAACAGTGCTTGCCATGTTTGGGGAGAACGCACCTTTTCCAAAGAACAAACTGCTAGAGACAATTGGATCATCGCCTTTTTTACGTTTGGTGAAGGTTTTCATAACTTCCATCATGAATTCCAGGCAGATTATCGGAACGGGATTCGTTGGTTTGATTATGATCCATCTAAATGGATGATCAGAGGACTTTCCTATCTTGGTCTCACTTATAATTTAAAAAAAGTTTCAGAAGAAAAAATTCTACAAAAAACAATGTATCTAAAGGAAAAAGAAACTTTAAACCAACATACAAATTTGGAAGAATCCAAACTTCGCCATTGGGAAGAACAACTTGCCAATCTTCGTGAAACTACTTTACAAGAATTTCAAAATTGGACAAAAGCAAAACAAACAGCGAATGCAGAAGAAGCTGGTGTGTTCCGTAAGAACTTTGAAAAAACTAAAGAAAGTTGGGAAAAACTCCTAAACCAACCAGGAAACCCGCTTTTTTCTTAACCACGAATTTCCCGAAAGATTTCTTTTGGGATACTTGGAACATCGCCAGGGCCAACTAACGGTAAATAAACCATAAACCTAGTTTTCCCTGGATTGGATTCCACTTCTATCCTTCCTTTGTGTTTTTCAATGATCCCTTTCACAATCCCAAGGCCAAGCCCTGTACCTTCTCCCTGATCTTTGGTAGTAAAAAACGGATCCCAAATTTTATCTTTGATTTCGGTTGGAATTCCAGATCCATTATCTTCAAAACTAATCAAAACAAAATCTTCTCCAATCATTCTAGATGATATAGTCAGTTTGGGATGTTCCACTGTTTTCATCGCATGGATGGCATTGGTGATGAGGTTTGTCCAAACCTGGTTCAGTTCATCGATATTACATCGAACCGTGGGAATGGTCCCGTATGCTCTTTCAATTTCCACCCCATGTTTGATTTGGTTTTGCATGATCACAAGAGTATTTTCCAATCCTTCGTGAAGGTCAGATTCCGCATAAGAGGCTTGGCCTAAGTGCGAATAGTATTTGAGTGCTTTGACAATGCGAACAATATTACGAATTGCATATTTGATGTTTTTAATATTTCTTTGAAGGCTTAAGGTATTCTTTAACATCTCGAAGGTTTCTTTCCCACCGGCCTTCCATATCCGGATCAGTTCTTCTTGCATATGCAAAAGATGGTGGTCGATGATAAATGTTGCAAGATCAGTGGCATCATTGTCGGGAATCCCATCTTGGACGAATTTATGTTTGGTTTCTTTTTTGAGTTTGAATTTATCTTTAGGATCAATTTTCGCAGCTGGGTCTTCTTTAACAAAACTAAAGAGAATGTCCAAATATATGGAACGAAAGTCGGGGTTTTGGATGAGGTAAGTAATGTCTCCCAAATGAGATAATACAAAAACTAAATTGGCATCCAAATTATCAGCAGATCCATTGATGACTGCCGCAGGAGTGTTGATTTCATGAGCGATTCCTGCAACCATCACCCCAAGCGATGCCATTTTTTCTGACTGCACCAAATGTGCCTGGGTCTCTTCCAATTCTTTAGTTCTTTCTCTTACTTTTGCCTCCAATGTTTCTGTTAAGTTTAACAGCTGTTGGTAGATCATTGAATTGGATAAAGACATGAGAGAAACAGAAAGAATTTCTAAAATGATTTCGATTTCTTCGATATCATATACTTTCCCCTCTTTGTGTTTCCCAAGTAAAATAAAACCAACAAGGCTTGATTTGATAGAAAGGGTAGCAACCAATTCGGATTTTGTTTCTGTAAAAAAATCTAATGCTTGTTTGGCTATTTTTTCGTGATGAGTGGATGCAAATTGAATGAAGTTTTCTTTGATATGGATCCCTTCGCGTTCGGACAACCAAAGAAGAAATGGATTGAATACAGGAAGGGATGGTAAATTTGAAAACTTTTGGTCAAGGGATTCTAAAAAAGGTCTCGGGCGGAATTGTCCTTCTCTTTCGTCCCAAGTATAAACTTGAACAAATTCAGCAGGGATTTTAGAGGCAAGGAACTGGCTTATGGTTTCGCTGATTTGGTCTGGGTCATTAAAGGAGATGAGTTCTTCTTTGAATTTTTCCAAGGCAAAAAGATTTTGGACAAGTTCATCTCGTTTTTTGGGTTTTCCATCCACTGCAGTTTTTCCTTTCGGAAGGTGGAATAAAAAAAGAGATAAGGTAAGAAAACCCATAAAGATGAGAAAAAACACCAAAAGGTAAGATGCCTGTAAAATGCCGAGTCCGTACGCAAAAACAAACCAACTAAAAGAAGATAGAAGAATGATACTGGAACGAAAGAAAACTTGTATTTGCATGTCATCTATATAGAATGTAAGAACTAGATTATTTTGGTACAAATCCACTTGGGTAAAGAACTATTTACAATCGCTCGGATCTTCGGGGCCTACTACGAAATTTATTCAGAAGGGACTACCTACGCCCTCGCTGTCCTAAAAGGTAAGTTGCGGTTAAAAAATTCGAACGAACGCCATCCCTTTGTTGTGGGTGATCTTGTCTTAGCTGAAAAATCTTCAGGTGAAGAGTGGGTCATTTCCGAAAAAATGGAACGTAAGAACTTTCTCTCTCGGAAAAGTGATCGTGGCGATAGTCATGTGTTATGTGCCAATTTAGACCAAGTGGCAATTCTTGCTTCTTGCAAAGATCCAGAAACCAAACCAGGATTTATCGATAGGTTACTTGCGGCCTCCTACCAGACAGAAATTCCTCCTCTCATCATTTTTACCAAAAAGGATTTGGTTTCCCCAGAAGAAATTGAAGAACGAGAAGTTTATTATAAAGAGTTAGGTTATGAAGTGATGAGTGTTTCTCTTCTTTCGGAAGAATCCATCCAACCTCTTTGGGAAAGGATCCGCGGAAAAAGAACTTTCCTTTGTGGGAATTCCGGCGTGGGGAAGTCGACACTCATGAACCATCTTCATAAAAAGACAGTGCAAAGGACAAACCTCATCAGCGGGTCTACCAAAAAGGGAAAACACACCACCACAAATTCGTTTGCCCTATTTTTGGAAGAAAACACCGTTCTCATCGATTCACCGGGAGTCAAAGAATGGGGCATCCTACACCTGACACCTGTTGAACTTTGGGAAAGTTTTCCCGAATTACGAAAGATTAAGGAAACTTGTCAGGAAATTTATTGCTGTGAACTGGGTTCTGAGTGTCCAATGCGAAAACACGTGAACGAATCCATGGATGAAACCCGAAAAAAGAGCTTAGAATCCATGATTGAGAGCCTAGAAAACCCCTACCGTGTGACAAGACGGGACCATTGGACAAAAGCTGTCACAAAAAGGTATTAGGGAAAAGAGTTGCCAAGCACTCAGTTGTTATCTATTCTTAGAATGATATTTCCGGAGGAAGGAATATGAAACGTACAATGATCAATCGATTGACAGCACTAGGATTTGTGGCGGTTTTTGCCATGGTTTTTGCTGCTTGCCAAAAAGATTCTAAGGAATCTGTAACGACTGTTACAGAAAAGTCTGCACAAGAAAGTAATGTCGTTGTTGCCTTTGTAAAAGGTGATGTGGTTGTGATCCGCGAAAGTGGACAAGTCAAACCAAACTTAGGTGATGTATTAACTTCCAAAGATACCATCGTAACCGGACAAAACGGTTCTGTGGAAATCCTTGTGGGTGAAGACGGAGTGCTTAAGTTAAACAAAAATACTTCTCTTAGCGTAAGCCAAGCGTTTGCTGCAAACGACGGATCACGCGAAACAGAAGTCAACATGCAATACGGAAAACTTGTGACAGTTCTTCGCAAAGAAAGAAAAACAGAATCTTTCAGTGTAGTGACACCAACTTCCATCGCGGGTGTTCGCGGAACGATCTTCTTAACCAATGTAGAAAATCCATCGGCTAAAGGTGGTAACGTTGCTTGTGGTTCTGGAAACTGTGTAGTGAAGTATACTGTACTTGATGGTGCGGTTGCCGTTCGCAAAGCAAACTCAGAAAACGAAATCGTTGTCGACAAACAGAAAACAGCTGAAGTCGGAAACGAAACGAAACTTTCTGACAAAATGATCAAACCTATGGACAAACAGTCTCTCTCAGAAATGAAAGAAATGTTGGCTTTTGAAAACACAAAGATGTTACAGTTTGAGTCACTTGCAAACGAACTAAAAACTAACAACGAAGAACTTCAAAAATTAAACATTGGATCTTCTGTAGAAGAATTGGAAAAAGCAGCAAAATCACGTGAGATTACTAAATCAAAATCTGATGAAGTGATTACAACTGCTAAGTCTATCGAAGATTCTAAATACATCAAAAAAGATGTTCAGAAAGATTCCCTAAAATTAGCACCTAAAGAGAGTTTTGATAAGACGAAATGAGATATGTTTATTTACCGGTCCTTTGTTTTTTAGTCGGTTATTGTTCTTCGGTCACAAAGATCGAAACACTGAATCGAAGTTTTACAAAACCTAAGTTCATCGCACCTCTTCCGGGTGAGTCGGAACCCCTTCCTTCGGGTAGAGATTACAAAGAACGACTGGTAAATAAATCCACTCCACATTTTTCCCTCCTCTGGAAACAAGTTCCAGAGGAGTTCTCTAAATCAGATTTATTACTACTAGAGGAGAAGGTTCTCTTCCCTCACAACAAACTGGGTCTTTATAAAAAAGCTCCCAAAGTTCCTGATTCTAAATTTTCCGAATCTTCTGATTTGGATTTATTATTGGAACTTTCTCTCACCAAAAATGCAGAAAGACTTTCTGTTGAAGTACAATACAAAGATCCCGTTTTGTCGCAAAATTTTGGTAAGGCGATTTTTGTTTTCCAAGAAGAAAAGGAACCTGCTGTTAAATCAGTAAAGTCCTTTGATGTATTCCACGGCAAAAGACAACTCCAACCTTTAACGCCTAGTGTTCCAGCTTACTTTGCAGAAGTTTCTTCCCCGTCAGAAGATGAATTACGTAATTATTTTTCCGCCTCCTTACGAGGAAATGCCTCTGTGTTTTCTACTTCGCCAGGAACTACAATTTATCTGGACGGTGTGGAAGTAGGCAAAGCTCCCTTACTTTCTTATCCACTTATCAATGGAAAACATTCCCTTTCCTTTGCAAAACCCGGCAAAGATCCTGTAAAACGAAATATCTTAATTCGTGCAGGTAAAACCACACGTGTGTTCCAAGAATGGAGTGATGACATTTCGCAAGGAACCATTGTCATTTCTAGTTTTCCTCCGGGCCTCGACATCGTCGTTGATGGTCAGAAAAAAGGAAAAACACAATATGCGGAATCGGGAGTTCCTTATGGAAGTTATCCGATCCAATTCATTCGCACAAAAAATGATTCTAACTTTGAATATGCGAAAGCTGGAATCAAAATTAGACCGAAACAAATTACATCCATTGCTCTACCAATCTCTCTGGAAGATGGAGTGGGTTGGGAGTCAGAAGAATTTTGGAATCTCACATCGGCATCACCAAATTTTTCTGCGACTTTTCCTGGCAAACTTACCTTTGCAAAAAATAAAGACCTACCTACTGGTTGGTATGGGGTGTATTCCGAAGATCTAATTCCAGATTATTTGGAAGCCGAACTTGTGTTAGATCTTGTGAAGGATTTAAACGGTGCCGTTGGCCTTTCTTTTACCGATCACAATCAAAATGCGATCCTCGTTTATGTAGATAAAACTGATTTCCATATCATCAAATTTTCTTCGGAAGAAAAAGAAGCACCGGTTCGTTCTTCTTACCGTTGGGACAAAGAAGATGAACTAAAAGGAAGAACTGTTAAACTTTCAACAGATATCGAAAAAAAAATGATTCGATTGTCTTTAGGAAATAAAACTGTAGAAGAACTTCCATGGAATTTTGAAACTTTTTGGAATATTGGAGTATTAACTCCACATAACATGCCTGTTACGGGCACACCCCTTCGCGGTGTAAAAATACGATATCCTGATATGGTTAAGTTTGAGGAAAGGCTCCAAAAATGAGACAACTTAGTTATTTATGTATTTCCTTCGTTTTGTTTGTTGGTTGTCAGTCCCGGGATTTTAAACCAGTCACTGTCAAAGATCCCGTCGTGGAAAAATCCGATGTTTCGGACCGCCAAAAAATTGAAGAAGCAAGGGCTCTTGTTGCAGAAGGTAGTAACGAATTCCAAAAGGGAAACATGGATTCTGCTTTAGAAAAAGCAAAGACATCCATCCAAACTTTTGAGTTAATTGATGGTTATTCTCTTCTTGGTTCTTCCTATTACCAGTTAGGTGAATACGAGAATGCAAAACATGCCTATGAAAAAGGCAAAAACTTAGATCCCAAAAATGAGAAACTACTCATTGGGCTTGGAACTGTCCAATCCACTTTGGGAGAAAATGAGGACGCTCTTTCTACTTACCAAACCTTAAGCCAACTCAAACCAGAAGAAACTATCTATACTTACAAAACCGGCTTGTTACTAAAAAACTTGGGTCGTTACCAAGAGAGTCTTGTTGTTCTCAAACCATTGGAGGCAAAACCAGAGTTCCCATACCCAGTCGAACTTTTAAACCAGTTGGGTGATATTTGTTTGGAACTAAAAAGATACGACGAAGCAGAGGCTTACTTTGCAAAGGCGGAAAAACTCAATCCTGAATTAAAAACTGCCAAAGACGCCAAACTTTCTACAAAAATTGCCTCTCTCATCCAACGAGGTAATGACTTCCTTAACAAAAAAAATTATTCGGAAGCCGCATCTGAATTCAAAAAAGCCACAGACCTACAACCTCAAAATGGTTCTTTGTGGTCTTTTCTTGGAAATGCACAGTTACTAAATGGTAAACTGAAAGAAGGTGAGGAAAGTTTTAAAAAAGCCATTTCCTATTCTGATACAAATCCCAGTGGATATGTTGGATTGTGTAATGTTTATATCCAAACTCATAATTATTCGGATTGTTTAAAAACTTCCAAACAAGCTGGCGTAAAAATTCCGAAAAATGCAGAAATCCGCAACAAACAAGGGATATGCGAATGGAAATGGGGTGAAACCAAAAAGGCTAATCTCAGTTTCCAAGATGCTGCGTCTTGGGATCCCAATTTTTTTGAACCAAAACTCAACTTAGCCTATGTGTTAATTGATTCAGGTCGTTTTGATGAAGCTTTGGATGTATTAAAAAAAGCAGAGTCTCATCCTAAGGCCAAAAAAGAAGACATTCGTAAGGCAAAGGTATTAGCAGAATCACAAAAATACATTGCTGATGGGGATGTTTTCCTCCGCCAAGGGAAACGGAAACAAGCCTTTGATGAATATGGTAAAGCTATGGGTGTGAATCCAGAAAACCCTGCCGTTCAAAATGCCTTTGGTCGTGGTTACTTTGCATTCGGAGAATATAAAAAATCGGAAAGTTCGTTTTTAGAAGCTTACCGAATGGATGCAACAAACCCGGGCGCCTTACAGGGGCTAGCTCGTGTGTATGCAAAAACTGGTGAATCCAAAAAAGAAAAAGAATACATCAAAAAATTGGAAATCCTATCGGCGACAGATCCTTTTAGCGCGATCACACTCGGCCGGATTGCAGAAGACGCTAGCAAATGGGACGAAGCAGAATCTATATACATGGGACTTAAGAAAAAATTCCCAAACAATGATGCTGTAGATTACCGATTGGGAAGTTTATATTACAAACGTGCAGTAGAAGAAAACTCGAAAGAAAACTATACACGTGCGAATGAGTTCATCCAAAAATCTAAAAAATATACCAAAGACATTCCTGAGTTACTGGAAACAGAAAAAACTGTAGCAGAGAACTCTCGTTTTGCGGAGATTTTACCTTTTGTGAAAGAAGGGAACTCACTTTTCAATCGTAAAAAATACATCGAAGCGGTAACTCCATACCAAAAGGCTTATGACAAAGTTCCCAAAGCTTCACTTCTCGTAAAAATTGCAGAATGTTATATCGAAAAAGGTGAAGAAGAAAAGGGACTTTCTATTTTAGAGAATGCAGTTCGTTCGAATAAAGAAAATGCAATTTCTTTTAAGGAAGGGATTTATTCTTTTTATTACAAAAAAGGCGAATTAAAAAAAGCAGAAGATGGGTTTCATGATATCTTAAAAGAAAAACCAGATTCTTATTACGCCTACTATATGTTAGGTCTTGTGACCATGAAACGTAAAAATTATGAAGGCGCTATTATTGAATTTGATCGTTCTATTTTGGTAAACCCTAATTTTGCCCCGAGTAACGTAGCTAAAGGTTTGGCATTCTATAAATTAAACCAAATGGATGCAGCAAAACGTGAATTTGAGAAGGCAAGAGTAAAAGATTCAGAATTCGGCCTTTCTTCTTACAATTTGGCAATTGCATACTTCAATGAAGATCTCACAAAAGAATCTAAATCCATCTTAGAATCCATTCGAAAAACAGATCCGGATTTTATGGATGGTGAGATCCAACTAGCTTATATCTATTTCAAAGAAAACAAATTGGAAGAAGCAGAGAAAATCATTGATCGTGTTCTAAAAGAAGAACCATCTGCAGAAGCATTGTTTGCCCAATTTAGAATTTTGGACGCCAAACAAAAACAATCTCCATCCGATAAGGTCAAAACCAAACGGAACCAAGTAAAAGAGAAAATTTTACGTGAATACGGAGAAACCAAATTCGCAAGGTTACTTCCTTCTGATGCTTTGGATGATGAACCACTCCATGTAACTGACCTTAATCTTTCTGGAACTCCTGTTTCCACACCAATTGTATATCCAAACCGAATCATTGTGAATTATGGATCTGCCCTTGTCGGTTATGATCGAATCACAAAAGAACTTGTTTGGAAACAATACACATCCACTCCATTCCAACTACTCGTTGCGGGGAAGGAACTTGTGGGAATTACAAACGATACTGCCACAAAAATCTACCCAGAATCGGGAAAGATGACTTTCAAGAAACAGGTATTAGCTGGTTGGAAGGTAAAACAAGGGTCTGCTGATGGAAATGGGTTTTTCCTTCTATTGGAAAAAGAAAAGGGAACGGACAGAAAAATTGTAAAAACCAATCCCAATTTAGAAATTTTAGAAGAATGGAATGGAAACGATTTTTTAAGTTTTTCTTACACCGAGGAAGGAAAACTCATAGTTCTTCGTGATTTAAAGAAAGAATTCCAAATCCAAGTGTTTGCGATTGGTGTAAGTCCAGAAAAAGAAAAGAAGGTATCGGCTCCTGTTGCGAAGAAAGATACAAAGGAATCGGCGCAGATCCTAGGATGTGTTGAAGATTCTTGTTTGATCCAATTGGGAAATCAAATGTATCAAGGAACAGAAAAAGCAAAACTATATTCCCTTGGGAATACAGAATCCATTCGTTCTGTTGTTAAAAATTCCGAGTCTTTACTAATCAATACAGAAAACACCGCCTATCTTTGGAAAGGTGGTTCGAAGTGGAAAGATTCTTATGCCATCCAAGGAGATTTTTATTATCCTTTAGATGGACTTGTGGTGGAAGGAAGGTCTAAGGAATTACTTCTCATCAAAGGTCGGGATAAAACTCCTGTTCCTTGGAAGGGAGACCGGGATGGCCTTCGTATCAGTACGGTAACAGTAGACTAATCATCAATTTGAGATTGTAGAGAAACTGGATTCAAAAGGTATTCTCAAGTAAGAATCTTGAGCTCTTACTTGAGATGGATTTGATCTGATAAAAAGGAAAAACCTACTTTATTAGGATTTTATTTAACTTTAGTTCGGTTTAGGTAATAAATTCGTTTCCCTTCGTTTCTTTTTTCCGTTTCGAAAAAGGAAACTGGGAAACCAGGCCTTTCGAATTCATATTCTTTTTCATCCCAAACAAATTTAGGAAATTTTCTGAATAGAGAAATGGTTCTTCTCGCATAAGGGCCGTAATCGGTTGCAAATAACAGCTTACCACCGGGTTTTAACAAATCATAAATTTGTTCCAACATTTGACATTGCATCAGTCTGTTTTTACGGTGTTTTTTCTTTGGCCAAGGGTCTGGGAAGTTGATGATAATTTTGTCAAAAATTTCTTTCTCAAGCAATTCATCGAAAAACCACTGGAAGTTAACGGTCATATAACGGATATTCTCCAAACTGAGCGTTTGTCGTTGTTTTTCGGTGTGGATGATCCGATTTACCTTCTTTTCCATCAACAGATAACCTGTTTGGCGGTCATTCGAAGCCAATTCGATGGCAACTTCGCCCCATCCCGATCCAAGTTCTAAAACAAAGTTTTGGATCTGTTCCGGGAAAGATTTTTTTAGGTCGATTTTTTTTCCCCGCTCTTTAGGTTGCAGGAGATAGTCGGATCGATAGGAAGTCTTTGTAGTAAACTTCCAAAGTTTTTCTTGGATTTCTGGGCTAACTAACAAATGCATTCCTTCCGATGATGTATTGTCAGGATTTTAAAAAGGAAATAGATGAAAATAACTCTTTTTGGTGTTCGCGGTTCTCTCCCCACACCGATTTCTAAAACGGAACAACGCGAGAAAACTTTGAAGATCCTCCAAATGGCCAAAGAAGAGTGGAGGAAGAATCCGGACGGATTTTCCGAAGAGGAATTCTTAAATCATCTCCCCATCCCACTTTCCCAGGATCTAGGAGGGAACACCACTTGTGTGTTTATCGAAGGGGACGGAGGTGAAAAAGTCATTTTAGATATGGGAACGGGGCTTCGAGTTCTCGGAAACCAACTGGCACCACAAGCATTTAGTGGGGAAGATATGGACATTCATATCTTGGTTTCTCATACTCATTGGGATCATATCCAAGGGTGGCCATTTTTTAAACCTGGTTATTCACCATCATGTAATATTAATTTTTACTCATGTATTGAAAATTTAGAGGAAAGGTTGGTGCGCCAACAACATCCAGAAAACTTTCCAGTGACCTTAGACCAAATGGCTTCAAAAAAATATTTTCATCTTTGGAAAGAATTTGAGTCTTATATGTTAGGTGGTCTTAAAATCATTCCTTTTGGTTTACGTCATCCCGGTTCTTGTACTGGATATCGGATTCGAGAAGGGAATAAAATTTTTCTTTTTTGTACAGATGTGGAATATAGGGAAGAAGACCGAGAACACCTACTCAAAATGAAACCACAAATTGCAGGGGCAGATCTCATCATCATTGACGCGCAGTATAGCACTGCTGAGGCGGAGAAAAAATTAGGTTGGGGACATACTGCTGTTAGTAAAGCAGTAGAGTTTGCCGAAATGATGGAAATTCGTTCTGTGGTTCTCACACACCATGAACCAGACCATACGGATCATGAGGTTGCAAGAATCATTTTGGATGAAGCAAGATTACAAAAACCTGGTGGAATGCAGGTTCATATTGCTCATGAAGGACAAAAGTTTATTCTTTAAGATTCATTCGTTGATCAAATAATTGGAATGGTATCCCTTGGCGTCCCCAGACCAAATGGGACAGTTCATTTTGAGATCTGCATACCAATGGATTTGGTATGGTTTGGCAAAAAACAATTGGATAAAAAATCTTAAGAAAGATGAGATATTTTCCAGTGCACTCATGGTTGCGATAGGACGAGTTCGTTTGACAAGAAGGGAACATTTTCCTTCATTAAAATATAAAACTTCTGATTTGGGGATCGTATAACCAGAAGTAGGTTCCTTCTCCCAGTCCAAAACTTCTGACCTTTCCACAGTTCCTTCCAAAACAAGATGGCCAGTGTTATCGAGAACCGCTACACGGCGAAAAAAACTACCAGGGAAATCTGAAGTTCCGATAAACCCTCCGGTAAAAACTCTATATCCATCTTTGGTGATGGATCTGACAAGTTCCCAGTTTTTTGAAAATTGATACACTGGTTCGTTCGAAAGGATATGTTCTAAACCACCAATACCTTTGATCTCTTCGGTAATGTCTTTGTAACGAATGGTTCCTGTGACTTGAGAGTAAGAAAAAGGGATGTCTGCCTGAACAAATTTTCCCTCTTCCTTCAATGGATATTTTCCTTTGGAAATTGGAACCGATCCTCGCCTGGGTTTATAATCTAATTTGATTTCCCAATCACCATAGTTCATATATAAAGAATAAATTCCGTTTTTGTATTCCATCCAGTTTTCCCCACTTTTTTGGTAGAACTGGCCTTTCCTAAATTCATATTCATCGGAATCAAATTCGCGAGTGGAATAATATACTGGTTGGTCTTTGGGTTTTAAAAGTAGCGATATGCCGTTGTTATGCGATCCAGGGCCAAAATTACTCACAAGGAAGGTGGCAAAAAGATTGTATTTTTCATTGCGAAAGGTGAAATTCCAAGCCTGGAGATAACCTTCGTCAGGGTAGTGTTGGGTTTTAAAATCCTGGGCCAGTAAATTTACATTCGGCAATATTACCAATAGAAGATAAAAACTTACCAGCCGAAAGATTTGCCGAAACACCGACAAATCCTAACGGGCGCTTGTAAAAGAATCAAGATTTTTCTTGGGGATTTCCTTTAAATGCTCAATTGGCTCGGGAGAGTCAAAGCGTATAAATCTCCCAGACAAACGAGCGAAAAGACGGGATGTTCTGTATTGCCAATCTGTTTTAGCCTCTCTCGTTCTTCGGCGATTCCATCGATATGGATCCAGGTTTCTAGATGTTCCTCTGGTAAAATCCGACAAGCCACTTGGTATTCAAAGGGTCCGATTTGTGAGAAAAAAATTTGAACTCCATCGGTTGGAGAATCGGCGAGAGTGCGACGGAAGGCAAATTGTTTGGACTTGGTTTCGCCCCGCATTTCATAATAATGGTTCAGAATTCTTAAGATGTGTAGGAATTCTTCTTTTTTTGTCACAAGCTCACGCCATTGCACTTCGGTTTCTTTCATACCAGAAGCGGTGGTGGATATTTGACTTTGGTTCTTAAAAAAGGATTCGCACTTGAAAAATACTTTCCCCTATCCAGGATGAACGAAACGGGCATGGTCACGGAGATATTAGAAATATTCTGGAAAGAGAAACTCCGGTTTGCCCAATACTGTTTTGATGAATTGGCTTCGTTCGATGCCAAGACCTTTGCCGAAAGGAGAGACAGCGGAAAATCTCCTGAGTGGACTCTCGGCCAGATGATCTCCTACGATCGCAATTTTAGTTTTTTCCTTCCTCTTTCACTACGAATCAGTGGATTTTTCTTTTTTACAACTTTCAAAGACCAAGACATAGAAAGAGACCTAGAAGCCATCAGGGACAGATACACACCGCCTGCTTTTCCGGCTCATTTTTGGGAAATTCAGATCACAAAAGCCACCGACCTCAAAATCAAAGCGGAGGATCCAGTGGTTAAAGAACATTGTGAATCTTGGAAAGAGGTTCTCGTTCGTTTGGAATCAAAACTTTCTCTCATTTCCGAACGAGATGCTTATAGAAAAAGATATACATCCCTTACGGGAATTCATACCATTTCAGGAGCGATCAATAATTCTACGGAGTTTTGTCACTACCAATGGAATTTACATATGGTAAATCCAACATAATCGTTTTTATGCGAATCAAAAATTGAATGAGTTTAGGAGAAATCAATGGGAAAAATTAAAGTAAAAACACCGCTTGTTGAGTTAGACGGCGATGAAATGACGAGAATTATCTGGAAAGAAATTAAAGATCGTTTCATCTACCCTTACTTAGACATCACTTTAGAATACTATGACTTAGGTGTTGAATACCGCGACAAAACAGATGACCAAGTCACTGTCGATTCTGCTAACGCGATCAAAAAACATGGCGTAGGTGTTAAATGTGCAACCATCACTCCAAACGCAGACCGAGTGAAAGAATACAACCTCAAACAAGAATGGAAGTCACCTAACGGAACCATCCGTGCCATCCTTGATGGAACTGTTTTCCGTAAACCAATCATTATCAAAAACATCCCAGCAGCAGTAAACTCTTGGAAAAAACCAATTGCGATTGGAAGACATGCTTACGGTGATATCTACCGTGACGTAGAGATCCTTGTTGATGGTCCAGGAAAAGTAGAACTCGTTTATACAGATGCATCTGGAAAAGAAAAACAAAGATTACTCGTAAACGATTTTAAAGCTCCGGGTGTTGCTCTTGCAATGCACAACTTAGATGAATCCATCAAGTCATTTGCAAAGGCATGTTTTACTTATGCGTTGTCTGAGAAAATCAGCATCTGGTTTGCAACAAAAGATACTATTTCTAAAAAATACCATGCTCGTTTCCGTGATATCTTTGATAACATGGCGAAAGAACAAGAAGCCGCTATGAAAGCTGCTGGTATTACTTATAGTTACTACCTCATTGATGATGCAGTTGCGCAAATCATGAAAAACGAAGGTGGACAACTTTGGGCGATGATGAACTACGACGGTGACGTTATGAGTGATATGGTTGCTTCTGGTTTTGGTTCTCTTGGTCTTATGACTTCGGTTCTTGTGTCTCCAGACGGAAAATACGAATACGAAGCAGCACATGGAACAGTAACTCGTCACTACCGTAAATACCAAAAAGGAGAAACCACTTCTACAAACTCAGTGGCTTCTATTTTCGCTTGGACGGGAGCACTTGCGAAACGTGGGGAACTGGATGGAACTCCAGAACTCGTGAACTTCGCTCTGAAATTGGAAGAAGCAATCATTGAAACCATCGAAGGTGGTGAGATGACAAAAGACTTACTTTCTCTATCTACAGCAGCTACCAAAAAAGAATTGGATACTTTCCAATTTATGGAAGCTGTACAAAAACGTTTGGATTCTAAACTTAAATAAGTTTAGTTTAGAATTGCCCTACTCGAGGTTACCTTGAGTGGGGTTTTGTTTTTAACCCATCCTCCTCTGACCGTTCCTTCCCGATCCATAAAATATTTCCTTGCAATTGTAGATAAACACAATACATTCATTTTCCGTTATAGAGGGGACTTACATGAAACAATGTATTTACGTTTTTAGTTTTTTATTTTTACTATTTAGTTCTCTTTTCGCAGATCCAATTTCCCTGAAAAAAGGGGACAGAGTGGAAGTATACGATGCAAAACAGGGTAAGTCGTTTTCAGGAATGGTGATCAAAATAGAAAAGGAGGGATTTTTGATTCATTATGATGGTTATGCCGACAGTTACGACGAAGTGGTTCCCTTGGATCGGATCAAACCTATGTCAGAAATTCCCGGTGTTTCCTTTATCAAATCGGAGAAAGGTAAGTCTGTCACCGTACTAGGTAATTTAAAAACAGGTTCTGTGATGGAGGAGTTGGAATGGGCAGAAACTAGTTCTATGGCATGTTGGCCTGGGATTCGTAACATAGAGTTTGAAGGGAACCAAATTCACTATTGGACTGACCTTCCCAAAAAATCGACTCTGGTTGTTACAGTAAAACCAAAGAATAGTAAAACACGCGTTAATCTATATGCATTTAGTGGTTTTGAACCGAAATACATTCCTCCAAAAGTATATGGAGCTGTAAGTTGTGAAGCTTCACACCCCACTTGGATTGGAACTCCCGATTTTTCAAAACCTGCAGAACCGCAAACCATCGAACTTCGTGCAGTCGGTAATCCTTACCGTGTTTTTATTGGAGTGAGTGGGGCAAAAAATATAACCGAAGGTGACTTTGAGTTAATTGTTGAAGTCAAATAGGATAATGATTGCTGATTTTATAGATTGGTATTTGAATGAATCGTCTGAGATTAAATCTTCCGCCGAATTATTTGATAAGTGTATTGGATATTTACAGAATTTAGATTTTCAGATTGTACGCGTCAACATGGGGACTCGAACACTACACCCACAAGTGGAGTCCTTGTCGTATACTTGGGTTCCGAAAGGTAAATTAGAATATTTTGATGATACAACCAATCCGCTTTTAATCTCTAAAACCACAATAGAATCTGAAAATGGATATCTCCGAGAGGTTCGTTTCCGACTAGGTTCATTACAAACTTCTCAGTTTACGGTAAGCCCCGTTCAATATGTAATGTCTACCAAAAAGACGTATTACTTTAGTTTTGCGGATCATACCGAAGAAAAGTATCCTTATCCCATTCTGGAAGATTTAGCTCCCTTGGGAGCAACAGGTTATTTTGCAGTACCGATTTTCCAGAAAGGAGTTAGTTTTGCTTTCTTAAGTTTAGTCACTGATAAGGTTAGTGGCTGGTCAAAGGAAGAACTACATTTTTTACATCAGGTTCTTAAAACTATTTCTCTTCAGTGGATGAATTTCATCCAAAATGAATTAACCGAATCACTCTTAAGTATTTATTTAGGAAAAAGAACAGGATCTACTGTTTATTCAGGTAAAGTTTATCTGGGAGAACTAGACAATATCAAATCAGTGATTTGGTTTTCAGACATTCGTAATTACTCAGGAATGAGTGAAAAACTATCTCCTTCAGAAATTATACAATTGTTAAATGATTATTTTGGACAAGCCATCCCACTGATTGAATCCCACGGGGGTGAGGTTTTAAAACTGCTTGGTGATGGAATTTTAGCAGTTTTCCCTTATACCGAATCCAATAAAACCTTTGTAGGAAAAAAAGTGCTTCTCGCTGTAAGAAAGTTAGGTGAAAGTTTATTTTTGCATAACCAAACAAGAGAAATAGAAAATAAACTTCCGATCCACCATGGAGTAGGTTTACATTCTGGTGAAATTCTTTATGGAAACATTGGTTCTTTGGAACGGTTGGATTTTACGGTCATTGGGGAAGCAGTCAACTTAACCAGTCGCATTGCGGGTATGTGTGGGGAATTAGGAAAAGCTGTTTTGGCATCGGAAGAGTTGGCGCACCAAATCCCCATTCGGTGGGAGGAACTTGGGGAACACAAACTCAAAGGGATCAGTTCTCCACAAAAAATATTTGCGATTTCAGAACGAACGAAGCGGAAATGGTAAGATAAGGTTTGGTCGTTCGTTTGTTTGTTTTAGAGGAATAAAAATTTCAGGGAAAATATGAAAAACATAGATAAAATCACTTCTGTTAATATTACGATAACGTTCATTCTCACTCTTTTGTTTGTTAATTTTGGAATTCTATATTTTTATATCGAACAAATCAATTTATACTCTTCTATGGAAACTGGAGCCCAAGTTTTAGAGTCAGACATAACAGCCGTTGAAAAATATATAACAGCGCTCAGTTTAATTTATGTTGTGGGTTTTTTATTCACTGGTATGTTTTTTGTCTATTGGCTGACAAATGCCTATCTAAGAATCAAAACTATTTTCCCTAATCTTGTCGGAACAAATTTTCAAATTCTAATCGCATGGTTCATACCTATCATTGGTTTGTACAAACCATATGAAATTATGGACGATTTATATACTCATGCTAAACAACTACTCGTGAAACATCTGAATGTAAAGAATTCCTTGTTAAACAAAGGAATTTTACATTTTTGGTGGTTTCTATGGATATTTGATAATATTTTGATTTTACTTGCTTCTAAGTTTGATAAAAAGGCGATTGATGTTGAAGAAATTATGTTTTCTACGAAATTTCATATAGTAGAAATTATTTTTTCCATTATCTTGTGTTTAGTCACTGCCAAGATGTTGTTCAATTATTCGAGAGTAGAGTCTGAGGTAAATTCAATTGTTGACATTGAATATGATCAAAATTTTACAAAATGAAAATCAAACTGACTCCATTTACGGAAAGAGATATCGAAAGGATTCTATCTTGGACTAAAACTGCGGAGTTTTTGTTAATTTGGTCGGGCCCAGTCTATAAGTTCAAAACTTTAAAAGAACAATTGAAATGTGATTTGGAATTTGCAGAAAAGAATCAGAAACGATTCAAAATGTTTTCTGTGATTGATTCAGAAAATCTAACGCTGGTTGGTCATGCGCAAGTCACTATCGATTCACAAAATGATTCGGCCCATATATCTAGAATTCTTATTGGGGATGAATCAATGCGAGGCCAAGGCATTGGGTTACAAATCATAAAAAGTTTATTAGAAATTATCTTTCAAAAGCTCCAGTTACACCGTGCCACTTTGAACGTATATGATTTTAACCTCTCTGCAATCAAATGTTATGAATCGGCAGGATTTAAAGCGGAAGGCCATTTGAAAGAAAACAATAAATATTTAGATCGGTATTGGTCTACAATTCCTATGGCCATTCTTAGATCAGAGTATTTGAAAGTATAGAAAACATAATATCTGTTTCCCCCTTCGGTTCACCTGATGGAATTTTACCGAAGGTTGTTTGTGATTCAATTAAATGATCGATTGAATGATTAACGTACGATTACCCACTTACCACCGATCCAACTTAAGTATAATGGAATGGCTGCTCCTTTTTTCGAAGTAATGATCGGATCACCTTTTTGATTTGTTACACTTAAGATTTGGTTGTTACAGAGTAAAGTAAACTTAGGATTCTTTGTATCTAGTTTCCAACTGGAACCTATGGCTTTTGTCATTCCGGCAATGGATTTGATTTCGTCCGCTTCTACATACGGATAATAACGTACTTCAGATGTGTCTTGGGCTCGGAATTGGATCATCGAAAGTATTTTTTTGGTATCTTTGGTGTTTAGGGTTTTTGTGAGCTCATTTGCAAATGCAATGGCAGAGGATTCTTTTTCTTTGGTGGGAGTTATGGTTTCTGCTTGTTTCCACAATTGACTTGGTGGAAGGAACGGTGGGTCAAATTCTAACTCAGTCCATTCACCTAATTTGACTTCGGCGGTTTTCGGCCATTGGAATTGTTTTAAGAGTTGGCCTTCATCGGGGAATTGTCCTTTTTGTCCTATGATTAGTTTCACTTCCGCTTCTTTTGATAGACCTCCGGTTTCTTTCTGTTTGCCTTTGCGTTCTGACAGTCGGATTTTGATTTTGTTTTTCCCAGGTAAAATCCAGTAGTTGATATCTGCCTGTCCTGAAGAATCTTCATTCGAATTCCCGCTACGAACTTCATAACCATTGGCATCAATCTCTAAATTGACCGAATAGTTTTTATAAGTAATGATATAATAACCTTCTTTGGGAAGAGCCGGCGGTTCTGGTTTTTCTTCCGCTTGGATCTGGGAGAGAAATAAGGACATCACTATAAAAAGGAACAAGATTCTTTGCATCTAGAGTTCTCCAATACCGAGGTAACGGAGGATATTAAATGGAGGAAATAAATTGTCGATGAGAAATTAATTTACCGAATGAATTTTAAAAAGAATTTTGTGAGTAAGATGCATTCCTAAATCCAGAGTAATGTTATAGAAATTTTTTTCCATGGCGATCGAAAAAGAAATTTGTATTACAAGCCGAACAGTGCAGCCTTCCATATTTTTCAGTCGGGATTGGTTTACTACAAGAAGGACAAAGGACGGTTTTATTGATAAAAGTCGATAGACGAATATTATGTTCCAGTCGATCTAAAAATTTATATCGGATAAAGATTTGGGCGAGAATGATTCCCGCCAAAAAGGAGATTACTTGTCCGCCATAAACACTCCGCACTTGATTGTGTAATTCAACAATATAAAAATAGGACTGGATGAGAATCCAAACACTGAGACTGATAAAGATTGGTATATCTCGGAAGGTAGCTTTTTCGAATACCATCGTACTTTTTACATTAGGAAAAAAAACAAAATACATCCCGAGGATTCCTGATATGACCCCAGAAGTTCCGATCACTGGAATGATGGAGTTCACATGAAATAAAAAATAAGTTAGGTTGGCTAAGATCCCAAAAAAAAGAAAAAGAAGGAAAAAATAAAAATGTCCTACTACATCTTCTATATTGTCAGCAAACATGTATAAGTAGATGGCATTGGTAAGCCACTCTACAAAAGAAGTATTAAAAAAGATAGAACCTACGATACTAAAACCAAATGCTTTTTTTGGTGTGAACGCATAAGATTCCGGCTGATCAAAAAACAAAGTCAACATGGTGAGAAAAATAAACCCAAGGGTTAAGATTGGTTTTTTGAAATTATGATTTGCTTTTTCGAATACAAACATTGTTAGTTGGTCTTAAGGCTCTGCCAATAATTGTAACAAACGATTGTATTGCCAATCCCTTTCTTTTTGGACAGAAAGTTCTGGATCCAGATTTTCGTTGGCCCTAAAGACTGCTTGCGCGGAATAATTGGCAGCACCTATCGCATGAGTTTTTACATGGGCGGTGGCAACGGCTTGTCCGCAGGCTCGTGCTACAGATTTTGTTTCGTTATCAGCGCTGATCTTTCTTGCTGCAGCATGGGAATCCAATGCTGCTTTTCGTATGACTGCCATACTAAAATTTCCGGTTTTTATCCATTCTTTTAATGTATCCAGAGCGATTTGCGGACGGCTTTCCTCGTAGTCGAGGTTTTCAAGATAGAAAAATATTCTTTCTACACAATCCAAGGCCCACTGAGCGGAAGTTTTGTGGTCGGTCCTTGCGAGTAAATCCATAATTCGATTGTCTTTAGTCGCAATGCTAAATTTAGATTTTTTAGCCATGTTCCCATCGTATCCGATCGATCTGTCTTTTAAAGCAATTTTAAAACCAAAGGTAAAACAAAAATGTAAAACCCAGAAGGATTCCATACAACCATTCGTCTCGTTTTCGAAAGAGGTTCGCCACGGATTGGTTTGGTGATTTTATCCGGATTGTTATGAAAAAAGAATAAATTACAAAAAGAAAAAATCCAGAGATGGATAAATATATTTTATATTCCGGTATTTGGATTCTGAAGGTAATGAGTGCAAAAAATAAAATCAAAAACAAAATCCAACTTTTAGTATTTGGGTATTGGATGATCAGGGATATCCATTGTTTTAGTTTTGAAAGGGAACTTTCCTTTTCTTTCAAAACATCCGAATTTTTCCTTCGCCTGTTTTGAACCAGGGCTGTAAAAACAAGTAAAAGAATCGCAAAGTGAAAACTAAAAAAGACTCTATGTAGAAAATTAAGTTCATCACCAAATGTTTGTTTTATGAATTTTGGCGCGAGGTCGGTATAGATTAGTGGGGACAAAAAAGAAAAAATAGGAGTGAGTAGAATCGTAATACAAATCATTCGACTACTGATTTTTACATTCAAAATTCCAAATAAAAAAACAACAAGGAGGGCAGGCGTAAAATGAGAACTTTGGTTGGAAAGTTCAATAAAAAAGTTTTTCTTGGAATGGGGATCTACAAAGAGAATGGCTAGGATTGTGACCAAAGCAGAAAAAACCAAAAGAAAGATCCGACCGGAATTCATTTCTTCGGTATCGGAAATTTTTTTGCCGAGTCTTTCCTGAAATGGTTTATAAAAATCAATCGTGAAGAGAGTGGCTGCAGAATGCAACATGGAGTCAATACTAGAAAAAATAGCTCCGAGGAGTCCCGCAAGGATCACTCCTATCAGTCCATACCCCAAAGGCACCACAAGCACGACTAACTTGGAAAAGGCTTCGTCTGGCGCGATATTGGAAGTTTCACCAAGAGATGTCCAAATTTGATAAGCAGCCACACCGGTAAGGATAGAGAAAAAAGGAACAGTTAGTTTCAGAAGTCCACCCACTAGGATTCCAAGACGTGCTTCTCTTAAAGATTTGCCACCTAATGTGCGCTGTACGACATATTGGTTGGTATTCCAGTAAAATATATGTAATAAAAATAGTCCACCGAGAGCCCCGGTCCAAGGAAGGGTGGGGTGGTTCGGTGGAAGATATAAATTCATTTTACTCAGGCCATCCACTCGGCTTTCTTCTTTGGCAAGTAATTCAAAAATTCCTCCCACTTCCGGTCTGGTGATGGAGAGGTAAGCAAGGAGTAATCCGGAGGCTAAGATGAGAAAGGTTTGGATGACATCTGTGTAAACCACTGATTTTAGACCACCAAACCATGTGTAGATGGTAGATGTAAAGGCGATCCAAAGGACAAGTTCGGTATAAGTGATTTGGATCCCCGTATCTTTGATAAAAGGAAGAAAACTTCGGGCCCCAATGTACAGGGCTCCCGTAAGTTGGATGGTGATTAAGATGAGGGAGATTGCCGAATAAATTCTTCCTGCTTCCGACCCAAATCGACTCTGTAAAAATTGGGAGAGGGTATAGAATTTTTTTCTTCGGAACAGAGGAAGGAAAACAAAAGCCAAAAGAACAATGGCCGGGATGGATCCAAATTCATAATGACTTTGTGCAAACCCGACGGAAAATCCAATGCCAAGCATTCCCACCAAATGGTTTGCCGAAATATTGGTTCCAAATAAGGATCCGGAAATCCCCCACCAAGGGAGGCTCCTTCCCCCAAGAAAATAATCAGAAGAAGAAGATTCTTTGCGGCCGGCGTACATGCCAACCCCCAGAACGAGAACGAAGGTGAGTCCAAAAAATAGAAGGTCGATGCTTGTTATCATAACAGATAATTGATTCGCCATATTAGATATTTTCTAAAATTATGGCAAGCGATAGATTTCCGGGAATTCTCTCTTGTCGTCTCTTGGTATCTATTTTCCAGTAGGTAACAATGAAACCGATTCCCAAATCACCGATCATTCGATCTGAAAATCCCGCCGTAGAAGTTGCATGGTTTTGTGACCTTTGTAATGGAGATTATGAATATTTGGGAGTGCCTGATGGTTCCTTACGTTCTAGTTTCGAACATTGTTCGGATATCATTCGTTTGGCGGACGAACTCGGTTACCAAAACATTCTTTTGCCTTCTTCTTACCAAACAGGCCAAGATACTTTGACTTTTGCCGCCGCCGCATCCCAATTGACAAAACAAATTTCTCTCCTAACGGCGGTTCGTTGTGGCGAAATCCATCCACCCATGCTTGCACGGACATTATCCACTTTAGATCATATGTTAAAGGGAAGACTCAATATCAACATTATCTCATCGGACCTTCCAGGAACACAAAGAGATTCAAAAGCAAGGTATGAGATTTCCAAAGAAGTCATACAGATTTTGCAACAAGGTTGGACAAGAGACCGAATCCAGTTTGAAGGAAAACACTATCAATTTGATCTCCCATCCGATCCTGTAAAATCTTACCAACAAAACGGTGGGCCTTTATTGTATTTTGGGGGAATTTCTCCCGATGCACGGGCACTCTGTGCCGAATTTTGCGATGTTTTTTTGATGTGGCCTGAAACCGAAGAAAGATTGGCAGACACAATGAATGATTTGAGCATACGTGCTGCTAGTTTCGGAAGGAAAATCGATTTTGGGCTTCGTATCCACTTGATTGTTAGAGAAACAGAAAAAGAAGCGAAAGACGCCGCAAAACAATTGTTATCAAAAATTGACATAGAAAGAGCAAATGATATCAAACACCGTGCTTTGGATTCGAATTCCGCAGGAGTGCTTCGTCAAGATGAATTGCGAAAGTCTGCCGATGCCGATTTATTTATCGAACCCATGGTATGGTCAGGGATTGGTCTTGCTCGTTCTGGATGTGGTTCGGCCATTGTGGGAACTCCAGAACAAGTGTATGAAAAAATCCAAAGATACATCCAAATGGGAATCCGTGCTTTTATCTTCTCTGGTTATCCTTTGATTGAAGAATCCAAACTATTTGCAAAATCAGTGCTTCCGAATTTACAAACCATTAACTTTGCAGAAGCGCAAAATCGAAAACCTAAAGGGATCCCTGTGACACCACTCACAACAGGAGAAAGAAAATGAAAGTTCCACAAATTGAATTTCCAAAACATAAGTTTTCTATCTCGAGATTAGTTTATGGAATTTGGAGGTTACATGAAGATAAAGAAGGTAACTCTCCCGAAAGAATCCTAAAAAAAATAGAAACCTGTCTGAGCCTTGGGATTGATACCTTTGATCATGCAGACATCTATGGTGATTTTGAAAATGAAGAACTGTTTGGTAACGCTTTAAGTAAAAATACTTCCATCAAATCAAAAATCAAAATCATTACCAAGTGTGGAATCCAAGTTCCGGGATCTAAATTTTCCACCAAACATTATAATACTTCCAAAGAACATATCCGATACTCCGTCGAACGTTCGTTACGGAAATTGCAAGTGGACCATTTGGATGTGGTTCTTATCCACAGACCTGATCCACTCATGGATCCTTATGAACTAGCAGAAATATTTGAAACACTGATCAGGGAAGGAAAGGTAAACCATTTTGGAGTTTCCAATTTTACTCCTTCCCAATTCCAAATGTTACAAGCTGCTTACAAGAAACCTCTTTTTACAAACCAAGTAGAGTTCCATCCGTTTCACACAGAATCATTGTTTGATGGAACTTTTGACCAGGCCTTAGAACATAAAACCCATCCGATGATTTGGTCACCCACAGGTGGGGGCCGGATCTTTTCACCAAAGTCGGAAAGGGAAGTGGCCACTGTGTCCAAATTAAAAGAAATTGCGAAAGAACATGGATGTAGTGTTGACCAAGTCCTTTACTCTTGGTTTCTCAATCATCCTGCCGGACTTGTTCCCATTTTGGGAACGAATGATCCTGAACGAATCCAATCGGCAGCCGAATGTTTTTCTTACCCTCTCACACGAGTGGAGTGGTTTTCGATTTTAGAAGCGGCTCGTGGGAAAGAAGTTGCGTGAAGGACTTATGAAGAATGGGAATCGAATCAAACCACTCAAATGACAGGATTTCCTCTGTAAGAGATTGCACGAGTTGGGGAAGATATTGATCGTTATATTGAATAAAAATCCCATATAGCGGATTTAGGTTCTAGCCTGCCTCAGGGATTTTGGTGGGATGGACAGAGAGAGGTGGTTTGTATGCTTTCTGAATTGGCTCCCAACCATTATTTTTCCGGAATTTCTATGACTCGGGATTTAGCCGACGATTTACATTCTTTTCATTCTACCGAACCCACAGAAGAGATTTGGGAAAAAACAGTAGAGACCATCGCAAGAATTCCTGAGATCATTGCGGCTTGGATTTTGGAATACCTTCCGGAGTCGCAAAACTTTCATTTGTTGGCTCTCCATAGTCATTCTCCTTTCAAAATTCCTAAAACGGTTTCTAAATACTCTCTTCCCTGCCATCATGTTGTAGATTCCAATATGATTTTTGAAATGAATTTGTTGGGAGAGGACGACTTTTTCCAATCCTTCGGCGGATTCCAATCGGATAAAACCTCTTCGATGTATTTGGGATATCCCATTCGCTCTGATATTGGAACTGTGATCGGAGTGATCGGAATGGTTGTGGAAGATAAGTTCAAACATAAATTTAAAAATCTAAAACTCATTGATGTGATTGCAGACCAACTTAGCCAAGAATTGATTCGATTCAAAAATGAAAATCTAATCGCCGAAACATTAAACACAGCTTCGTTTGTGAAACATTCGCTTGCAGAATTGTTTCGGCTTCTTTCCACTAAATCAAATGACCTAACAGCGATTTGCCGAAATTATCTACAAACGGGAACCAAACTCTTTGGATTGCCACTGGGACTGATTGCTTCCAAAATTGGGGATGACTGGGAATACAGTTATGTAGAAGGGAATGTGCACGGGATCTTTGAAGGACAGAGATTTTCTAAAGAAGAATCCAAATTTTCTACACCGACCTCGTCTAGTTCTGCTAAAATTTTAAATAAAATCTCTGATGTAACGGCTCATCGTGTGAGAGACCATTTGGTAGAACTAGGAGTTTCTTGCCTTATGGAATTTCCTCTCAAAGTACATAACCAAACCATCGGGGTATTGGGTTTTTATGGATTTAAGGATCAAAAAATTGAATCAATTGAACTATCCCAAAGGGTTTTTGAACTAATGGGGATAGGACTCGCCAACACAATTGAAAAACATAATATTGATTTGTTATCGAAGATTGTTTTTTTGGAAAAGGAAAATCCAACAATATAGATTTGGTTTTAAAACCCAGTTATGTTTTGGTAAAAGACAATCAATCAAAAACTTAAGTATCATTCATTGCCATTAACTATTGGCTAAACGGTTGATTGCTTCCTCTTCTGAATTCAGAAAAAAAACATCTCTCCCAGAATTCATTTCGTAGATAAAATCACTAAGGCTTTTGCTTGCATATATCGAAAAATCACCGATGATTGCTAGTTTCATCCGGTAGTTGACAATTTTTTGTAATACGTTTCCGGCAAGACCTGTTTTTAAATCGAAGAAGTCCGAGTCAAGTTGTGATTGTTTCAAAACAAAACGGTCACAGCCCGAATCGTATTGGATGGTGGCAAAAAAGTCCAGGGCCGTGGATGGATCTGTGATCAGCGTATCCTCTGAATCGACGACTGCAATTTCAATATTGTTTTTCCTAATTTTACGAATGTTCATTTGTGTTTTCTTTTTAGTTTCTTTTTGAAATATTACGAGTTTATCTAATATATATTCTTTTTTTTAGACAGGCCTGGAATCAGATCCAACCAAAACTGATCCTTTGAAATCCAAAATCCCCCAAAAAAAGTAGAACATTCTATCCTTTTTGAATATTTTACCAAAAAATTTGTTTGACATTTGCTTTTTATATAGCCAGTTTTTTATATAACCAGCTAGTTATGCAAACTCTTGATGCCACATTCTCTGCTCTTGCTGACCCCACCCGTCGGGCGATTCTTATGCGCCTTGCCAAAGGGGACTTAACCGTTATGGAACTTTCCAAACCCTTTCGGATGAGCCAACCCGCCATTTCCAAACACCTTAAAGTTTTGGAAGAGGCAGGCCTTATTTCCACTACTGTCCGAGCCCAAGAAAGGCCCCGTCGGTTGGAAACAGCACCACTCAAAACAGCAATCGATTGGATCGAAAAATACCGCCAGATGTGGGAAAAAAGATATCAGGTGTTAGATGGACTACTTGAAGAATTACAAACAATACAAACCAAAGGGGATAAGAAAAAATGAAATCAGAGAAAAATGAAGTAAAGATGGAACGTCGAGGTGAAACAGAAGTTGTGTTTACAAGGTATTTTTCTGCACCAAGGGAATTGGTTTTTGATTGTCACACCAAACCTGAGTTAATGAAAAGATGGCTGATTGGTCCCGAAGGTATGGTTCTTGATACTTGCAAACAAGATCTAAAAGTAGGTGGTAAATATCTGTATCTCTATGCAGATAAAGACGGAAACAAATCTGGTGTGTACGGAACATTTCGAGAGGTTGTCGTTCCTGAAAAATTAGCCAATACAGAAAATTACATTTTTGACATGTCGACTTTTGATCCAAATGCTCCCGAAGATCCGAATGCTACTTTCGAATCGCGTACGTTTACCTCCGAAGGGAATCGGACACTCATGACACATCTTTGTCGATATGCTTCGGCGGAAGTGTGTAAGATGATGGTGGAATCCGGTGCTGCTGATGGTATGTCGGAATGTTATTTGGAGCTTGATAAGTTAATAGCTGAAATGGGTTAATAACCAGAGTTTAGTTAACGAAAACAAGGTGTTCGTAAGGCCTTGTTTTGTTCTTCAATAAAAAATATTTCAATCATTCAGAAAGAGTTTAAAGCTACTATTTTCTAGAAGTAAATGAAATAACTAAAAAAACAAAATAAGCTTATAAATTAAAATGATAATTTATGTAACAATCCTAATTGTATTTTTTACTTTATTGGTATGATTCTTTCACAGGGAATCTAAATTTTTTATGGAAATATACAGATGAATTTACTGATATTGAAATCATTGAAAGGTTGGAAAATAATTTCAAAATAGAAATTAGTAACGAAGAAGCTAAAAACATAAATTCCTTTGACGACATTGTCAAACTTGTCGCAAAAAAACTAAACCACTCCTAATAGAGAATTTACATTTCACTCCATCACAGTAACCAATTCGTTTGATTGGAACATATCAACGGGGGAGATGACTGGTTCAACATACGGAATATTTTTCCCATATCTTTTTTTCATGAGCGTTTGGACTGGTTTAGAAGATAAATCAAAGTCTCGTAATGTTTTTAAATTTCCCAGTTGGATGCCTGTAAACTTGTCATAAAGTTTCCAAACAAGTTCCGTACAATAAATTCGATCATCCGACCACTCAAAGTAAAGATCATAATGTTTGCCAAGTAAGGAATTACCATATTCTTTCATTTTTTGAATGGTCTCTGGTGTCAGTTTTGTTTTTGTTTTACTAATACGTTTGATCACATAATGGTTGTTTGTTCCTCTCCCGATGAATTTTGGAAGATCGGTGATTTTGACAGGTTCAATGGCTTCTAATACTTTGAATGTTTTTCCATATTTAAAAATAATTCCAACATGGGTGTATTTAGATTTTGTTGCTAATTTAATGGCAGTTGCTTGTTCTGATTTTGATTCATGAAAAATAATATCTCCCTCTTCTAACTTTGAAGTATCGATTGATTTCCCAAATATTGGAATTGTGGATATCATTAAAAGTAGAACTAGGAGTTTAAATTTTAAGTCATTCATTTTAGGCCTGATTCAAAATCATCTTACTTGTAGCGGAAATCGATGGGATCAAAAGCAGTGGCTTTTGCCTACCTACCAAGGGATCTCTTTTTTATCCCGAAAGAATTTTCCTGTGGGCCCATTGTCAGGTAAGGTCGCTGCCCAAACGATAGTCTCTGCACCTTTTTCCACAGGTCTTGTCGCACTTTCACCACCCATATCCGTTTTCACCCAACCAGGACAAACCGAGTTGATTTTGATATTTTTCCCAACTCCTTCTGTGCTTGCCACATTCGTGAGGGCATTGATGGCAGTTTTGGAAATACGGTAGGCTGGATACCCACCTCCCATATCAGAAAGTTGTCCCATCCCTGAACTAACATTCACTATACGACCGAAATTGTTTTGGATCATCATTGGTAGAAATACCTGAATCATTCGCAGAGGCCCATAAAGATTCACAAGAAGGGTTCTATGTAAGTCTTCGCTTGTGGTAGCAAAGAAAGAACCTGGGTCAGCAAAAATCCCCGCATTGTTTACGAGGATGTCCAGTTTACCAAAACTTCCTGTGATGGTGTCCAGGGCCTCACTGATACTTTGTTCCTTGGAAACGTCAAGGGAAAGGATTTCCCCTTTGCCTACAGCTTTGACTGCCTCGAGTGTGTCTTCGGCTTCTCCAGGATTTCTTGCACCAATGAGAACATAGATTCCTTGTTTTGCAAGATCGATGGAGACTTGTTTCCCTATCCCTCGGTTGGCCCCAGTGACAAGTGCGATGCGTTCCTTGGATTCTTTCATGGAAATCAAATCTCCTTTGGTAGTTTTACACTACCATTACATCTATAGACTGTTTTTACTTAGACTTAGAAAGTTCTGTAAGCCATTTTTCTGTTTGTGCTTCGATAAAGGCTTTGTCTGTAATTACCCACTTGGACATAAGAACATGCATTCCATTTTCGACTGCCACCTTCCTGTTGAGAGGATTCGGAGTTTTGTCCAAACCAAAGTTTGCATATCCTTCTAACATTTTAGGAACACTGGCCGTTGGGTCTTGTTCTTTATCCGTTTTATAGTAATACAACAGTAAAGCGGGTGAAGTTACTTTTCGAAACACATCAGGAACTGCTGCATAATTTCGTAAATCATTCACACCAGCAAGAGCGGCGAAGTATTGTTCTGGATACCAATAGTTATTTCTTTCTGGTAAGACCTTGGGATTGTTATTGTGAGCGGAAGCTCTTACCTTTCCTTTGAGTAAATGGATGAAGGTAAGTCCACCAGGATAGTTGAATAAATTCAAACTGCTATCGACTGGTGCATAAAATGGATTCGCTAAAACGAGACCATCCACTTCTTCAGGATATTCGGAAGCAAGCCAAGTGGCAAGAAGGCCTCCCATCGAACTTCCAAACACAACCACACGATCACCTTGCGATTGCATCATATACAAAGCTTCACGAGAAGCATCTAAGTAGTTGTTAAAGTTTTGGTCTCTTTGGTCTTCTTTGTTGGTTCCGTGTCCCGGCAGGCGAAGTAGGTAGGTATTGGCTTTAAATTTTTTGGCCAATTTTTCCATCACCTCTTCTCCTTCCGCGCGAGAGGCACCATATCCATGGATGTATAAAAATGCGAGGGGAGTTTTTTTACCGAAACTGATATAACGTTCTTCGTTTCCAGGCCTATGGTTTTTGCTTTTACTTTCCGCCAACTTCTCTTGGAAGTAAACTTCGAAGTTCGCATAACTTAAATTTGCTTTTGCTTCATACTTGGGCCGGCCCGCACAGGAAACTAGGACAAAGGAAACGGTGATGAGGAGAACAGCAGACAGCTGTCGGAGGTTGTGGAATAAAGAACACGATTTAGCCATACAAATGGAAAATATTACAGTGTTTTTGCTTTCTTGTAAAGAGAGAAAAACCCTTGGCACAGGAAGGGTCGTACGAAAAAAGGTAGTAAATACCCCATTCTCATAAGGAACATCCCGGAATGTATAGCCAATTCACAGAGCAACAACTTGAAATCAGAGATTTAGTTCGTAACTTCGTAAAAAAAGAAATCCCACATGAAGTAGCATTGCACTGGGATGAGAAAAACCAACACCCAACAGAACTCATCAATAAAATGCGTTCGGAACTGGGAATTAACGGTCTTGTCATTCCAGAAGAATACGGTGGATGGGGACTTGGTGCGATCGAGCAGTGTTTGGCTATCGAGGAACTTTCTCGTGGATGCCTAGGAATCGCACTCGGATTTGCTTACACTGGTCTTGGAATCCTTCCAATTCTAAAAGGTGCGACTCACGAACAAAAATTAAAATGGCTTCCTGAAATTGCGGACGGAAAGTTCGGAGTTTCTTTCTGTTTGTCTGAGCCAGGTGCTGGTTCTGACGTTCCAGGTATGACCACTCGCGCTGAGAAAAAAGGCGACAAATGGATCATCAATGGTGCAAAACAATGGATCACTGGTGCTTCTGATGCACAGGCCTTTACTGTATTTGCTTATACTGATAAAAACCGCGGAACACGTGGAGTTTCTTGTTTCTACGTTCCACGTAACGCAAAAGGTCTTACTGTTGGTAAAAAAGAAGATAAACTCGGAATTAGAGCATCTTCTACTCACCAAGTGATCTTTGAAGATTGTGAAGTAGGCGAAGACGCACTCGTAGGAAAAGAAAACCTAGGTTTCGTTTACGCTCTCCAAACTTTGAATGCTTCTCGTCCGTTCGTAGCGGTAATGGGAGTGGGTGTGGCACAAGCAGCACTTGACCATGCAGCTCGTTACGCTCGTGAGAGAGAACAGTTCGGTGTTAAAATCGGAACTTTCCAAGCAGTACAACACATGTTAGCTGATATGTCTATCAAAGTAGAAACTGCAAGAGAAATCACTTACAAAGCAGCTCGTCTTTCTGATGCAAACGATCCTAACCTTCCAAAATACTCTGCGATTGCAAAAGCATACGCTTCTGAATGTGCGGTTCAGTGTGCTACTGACGCAGTTCAAATTTTTGGTGGATACGGATACACGAAAGAGTATCCAGTTGAGAAGTTAATGAGAGATTCAAAAATCCTCACGATCTTCGAAGGAACGACACAAATCCAAAAGAACGAAATTGCAGCTTACGTAATCAAAGAAGCAGCTTCTAAAAAAGACTAAGATTTTCAAAAAGAAAGTCGGTCAGTAAGGAAAGCCTCCAGAGATGGGGGCTTTTTTTTTGGGGTTTGGGTGTACAGGATTGGATGTAGGTATCCCCGCCCTGAATTGGGTGGGGTGAGTCCACCCGCCACCCAATGACTTCCCTATACAACACCCCCCTAATTCTTCCCATCTAAAATTTGTATTTGCAAATTTTAATATAAGGAAGTTCATCTTTCTACATCCATGAATCAAAATTTCAAAATTCGAATGGTCGAAACCCTAGATCCAAACTCACAAATTTGTTTGGATCATCTTTGGGAAGAAATCCAAAATCGATATGGATTCCAAGCACCAAACCCAATGGACTTCCAAGATTTTTTGCCTCCTGGTGGTAAGTTTTTTATCGCCGAACATAATGAAACAAAGGAAACAATCGGATCAGCCGCTTATACAAAGTTTAGTGATTCACAATGTGAATTGGATGCCGTTTATGTATTTCCCAAGTTCCGTAAAAACAAAGTCGCCATATCATTGTTAAATGAACTAGAGAAACAAGCTCAAGCCGACCATTATTCTTCCATGATTTTGCGAGCGGGCGCACCACAACCAGAAGCTCTAACTTTATACAAAAATTTTGGATTCAAAGAAATTCCATCGTTTGGTAAGTGGGTATCAGATCCCACTGCCATTTGTTTTGAGAAAAAAATAATCTAACTCGTTTTCTTTGGCCGCCCGGGCGAGCTACTCCGGAGTCCGCGTTCGCTTCCCCCTGCTTTGTCTATCGCCAAACCAGGGTGCCTGCGGCATCCTTCGTATCCCTGGCGGTTTTCATCCAACTTTACAATGTTAGATTTTCTTTTTTTAAATTAAAAAAAGGCTGACTTTCATTTCTCTGTCTGACAAAATCATACTTCTGTTTAGAGGTCTTGTTTGTTGTGGAAAAAAAAGAAAATAAAAAATTAATCCCTCCCTCGTCCTTAAAGGAAGAAGATGAAAAACACAAACTCATCCTTCGTCAGATGGAAACCTTAGGAAAAATTGGACATTGGGAAGTAGACTTCGTCAAACAAACCTTACATTGGTCAGAAGGTGTTTTTTATATTCTCGAAATGGATCCGTCCGCCATGCCTGTAGACTTAGAAAAAGGTTTTTTATCTGTCCATCCCGATGACCGCGAACGTGCCGTGAAACATATGCAAGATGTTTTAGAAACAGGAATCAAATACGATTTAGAATGTAGACTCATCACCACAACTGGAAAAATCATCTTTGTCCATTCTCTTGCTGATGTGATTCGCGGAGAAAAAAATGAACCCTTACAAATTGTAGGAATATTTCAAGACATCACCGAACAAAGAGAAGCTTATCAAAATCTTTTACAAAAGGAACTTAGGCTCAGCACCATCCTCAAGTCAGAACCAGAATGTGTGAAAGTAGTTTCCCCAGAAGGAATTCTCATCGAGATGAATCCCGCCGGATTACAAATGATAGAAGCTGACCATCCGGAAGAAGCTCTCGGACAAAAAGTGGAAAATTTAGTTTACCCAGAAGATTTGGTTTTTTATCAATCCTTACATAAAAATGCTCTCCAAGGAATCCAGTCCAGCGCACGATTTCGAATCATTGGTCTGAAAGGAACCAAACGATGGATGGAAAGTACTGCCGTTCCTCTCACCAACCAATTGGGAGAAATTACCTCGGTGCTCAGTGTCACTCGTGATATATCCGAAAAAGTAAGTGCAGAAGAAAATCTCATACGCATTAAAAAAAACCAAGAAGCCCTGATCAATGGGACTTCTGATTTAATTTGGTCTTTAGACTCTAACTACCGTTTGATTGCTGCAAACCAAGCCTTTCTGGATGTGATGGGTTTTCTCCTTGGAGTTGTTGCCAAAGAAGGAGATTCTGTTCTTATCTTAAACCAAGGAGAGGCCTTTTATGAAAAATGGAAGGGTTACTATGAAAGGGGTCTCTCCGGCGAAACTTTTAAAACATACGAAAAGTTCCTAAGTCCCATTACGGGAAAAGAAGAACACCGCGAAGTATTTTTTAATCCTATTAGAAATACAAACCAAGAGATTACAGGTCTCGCTTGTTTTTCTAAAGACATCACCGATTTGATGTTGAAACGAATGGAACTTGTTTCGAGTGAAAGACGGTACCGGGCTCTTGTCGAAAATGGTGTAGATGTCATTGCAATCCTGAGTGCTGAAGGTTTTGCAAAATATGTTTCTCCATCCATCACTAAAGTATTGGGATACTCCGAAAAGGAAGCCATGGAGATGAATTTATTTGATTTTCTTCATCCAGATGATGTTCCTAAAATCAAAGAACGATTGGAAGAGGTGATCACCCTTCCAGAAGGAAATTCCCTTCCCAGCCATAATTTCCGAGTCAAACACCAAAATGGTTCTTGGAGGTGGATGGAATCCACGATCACCAACTTAATGGATGATGAAAGTATCGGCGGGATTGTAGATAATTTTCATGATGTGACCGAACGAGTTGTCCAGATCACGGCCATCCAAACCCAAAACGAAAAACTAAAGGCCATTGCTTGGACCCAGTCCCATGTAGTGCGAAATCCTTTGGCCAAACTGATGGGGATTGTGGATTTGATCAAAACAGGAACCTTGTCCCCCACGGAAGAAAGGAAAAGCCTAGACCATCTGATCGAATCAGCAAAAGAACTGGATGAAATCATCCAAGACATTGTGCTAAAATCCCAAAGAGTCATAGTTCCATGAATTTATTCTAATCGGATGGTTTATTTTATCTTGCATCTTGTACTAAATTAGTTCTAATTCCTGCCATGGTTTTCTCAACATTTCTTTCTGACTTAGTTCTTTCCTTAGTTTCCCTCGCGATGGCTTACCGGTTCGTAGGGAAGTCTTCCATTCCCTCTCGTTCCGCTTTGTACGGATTTGCCATCATTGGAATTTCTGCGGGACTCGGTTCCATTCACTTTCTTGGAATCAACACACTCGATTCTATCTATCGTTTCTTTGTGGGATTGTCGGGATGTGTCGGTGTTCCTCTCTTAGGATTGGCATTTTTTCATTTCACCTTTCGTTCTTTGTCGGAAAAAACTTTTTTCCTTTTCATTGCTGTCGCATTTCTTCTGTATTTGGCATTCTCTTATCTCTATCCACTAGGTATTTATTCGACAGTTGTTGGTGGAATTGCGATGTTTATCATTCTCATTAGTTCTCTTGTGCGATTCCCTCGAAAATCAAATGCAGCTGTGATGGGAATCATTGGTTCTGTTTTATTTATCGTTGCTGGTCTTGTGATTGGTACTAAGGGCTCAACAGGTCCCGTTCTGAACGTTGATATCTTTCATATCTTACTTGCGATTGCTAATTATTGCATCGCCGAGGGAATCAAAAAATTAAGCTAGATTAAAAGTGAGGAGTTTTTAGAATCTTTCCAAGTGTGACTATGGAAAACTTCTCTAATTCCACGTTAGAAAAAATACTAAAACTCCAAACAGAATTAACTGCTGCCAAACCAGATGTTCCTTATCTTTTAGATCTCATCACTCTTCGAGCCAAAGAGATCACAAATTCTGATGGGGCAGTTTTTGAATTAGTGGAAGGTGATGAATTAGTTTATCGCGCCGCAAGTGGAATGGGGGAAAAACAAATTGGACTTAGAATTCCAGTCAAAGGAAGTTTCTCTGGCCTAAGCCTACAATCCAAAGAAACGTTATATTGTTCAGATTCAGAAATGGATGATCGGGTCAACAGAGAGGCTTGCCGCCGTGTAGGCCTTCGTTCTATGATTGTACTTCCTTTGTATTTTGATTCTGAAGTTCTTGGTGTTTTAAAAGTACATAGTGCAGTCGTTGATTATTATTCAGCTAACGAAACTTATGTGCTAAATATGTTGTCGGGAACGATGGCCGCCATTTTGCACAATGCATATCGTTGGGCAGAAAGAGAAAAAAGCCTGCAATCGATGGCTTACCTTGCCAGTCACGATGCTCTCACTGGTGTTTACAATCGTTCTGCCTTTTATGACTATTTGAGAAGAGGACTACATCGAATCCAGGAAGATCCTTCCTGTTTGACTGTTGCTCTTTTTGACTTAGATGGTTTAAAAATTGTGAATGATACACATGGCCATGCTGCAGGAGATTTTTATATTTCTAAGTTTGCCAGTCGTTTTTCTCATTTGCTCCAACACCAAGATGTGTTTGCTAGGCTTGGGGGAGATGAGTTTGGCCTCATTTTGATCCATCACGAATCAAAAGAATCTACACTTGGATTACTCGGGAACCTTACCAAAATGGTGGAAGGAGAAATCCAATTTGATACCACCAAGTTGGAAATCAAAACCAGTATGGGGCTTTCCTTTTCTCCCGAAGATGGAACGGAACCGGAAACTTTGATGGCAATTGCAGATAGTCGTATGTATGAACACAAAAGGTCCAAAAAAAATAAGTAAATCTTCGCATCTTAGATTCCTTCCTGTATTCATTGAATCTTTAACATTGTCTAACAAAGACAAATGAATCTTACATCCCCATTATTTTCTCAGTTCTCTCTTCCAAGTGGTGTGACTCTACCCAACCGACTGGTAAAAGCGGCGATGGAAGAAAACCTTTCTAATCCCAATTTAGAACCAGACAAAGCGTTATGGAATCTTTATGAAAATTGGGCCTTGGGAGGTGTTGGTACCATCATCACAGGAAACGTAATGGTGGACCACAGAGCCATGACAGGGCCCGGAGGTGTAGTTTTAGAAGACGGTTCTTCCTTGGATGGATTTCGCATTTGGTCTTCTAAAGCAAAAATTGCTGGGGGAAAGATCATTATGCAGATCAATCATCCTGGTAGGCAAGTATTAGCAAAGTTAGGTGGTGAAGTTTGGGCTCCGTCTGCGATCCCAGTAGACATCGGGAAATTATCCAAACTTTTAGGCAAACCCAGAGCCATGACGGAAGGGGAAATTTTAGAAACCATAGAAAGATTTGCCAAAACGTCCCAGTTGGCTGAGGAAGCAGGTTTTGATGGCGTAGAAATTCATGCTGCCCATGGTTATCTCATCAGTCAGTTTTTATCTCCACTAGTCAATAGAAGAGAAGACCTGTGGGGTGGGAGTTTAGAGAACAGGTCGCGATTTTTGTTAGAAGTGATTCGTAAGGTGCGGGCATCTGTGAAACCAAGTTTTATTGTCGCAGTGAAATTAAATTCTGCTGATTTTCAAAAAGGTGGATTTACGTTTGAAGACGCAAAAGAAGTAATATCCAAAATACAAACGTTAGGTGTTGATTTTATCGAATTGTCTGGTGGTAATTATGAAGCTCCGGCCATGCAAGGAGAATCTCGTGACGGTTCTACACTATCGAGAGAGGCATATTTTTTAGATTTTGCCAGTGAAGTGGCAAAAACAGCGACAGTTCCCATTTTGGTCACAGGTGGAATTCGAAAAAAACAAATCGCAGAATCCGTTTTGGAATCCGGAGTTCCTTTGGTAGGAATTGCCACGGCTCTTGCCCTTAATCCCAATCTTCCGAATGATTGGAGAGAAGGAAAACTAGGAAACCCAACCCTACCTGAACCAAAATGGAAATCGAAAACCTTAAAAGGTTTGGCCAATATGGCCATGGTACGTTACCAATTGAATCGTTTGTCGCAAAATAAACGCACCACAGTTAAGGTATCACCAGTTTTACGATTGTTATTCGATCAAATTCGTTTGTCGAAATTGACAAAACGGTACAGGCGGTGGATACAAAAGAATTAAGTTAATCGTTCCAACCACCACCTCTAAATCATTTAACAGCAGCCAGCTTCTTCCTTCTCTTCTCCAGCGGCTGTTTTTGGGGTACAACAACTTGAAGTTGTTTTTTCTAATTTTGGAAAAGAAACCACACCTGTTGGCAATCCGCAACTGGCACTTGCCTTACATTCCGTTTTCCCATCTTTTAAATGGATTGTGAGGGACTTTCCATTGGTTTGCATTTCTGAAACAAAATATTGTCTCATGGCAGTTCCTTCGTTTCCAAATTCAATTCGTAAAGTAGCATCATTCGGAATGTTCATAGAACCATTTACTTTTTTTAGAATTGAATTTACCTTGGAAAGTGTCATCGGATTTGTATCTGTTTCTTTATTTGGTTCCAATACTTGTAAAATAATTTCTGTCCAAGAATCAGATTTTCCACCACAATCAACAGACTGAATGTTTGCGAGTTTGAATTCAGTGATATGGTAGTTGGGAAATATCCTTTTGGTTTCACTATATAAAAACTCTAAGTGAAGTTCTGGATATAGTTCTAATTTGGTTGTAAAGTCATTCCATGTTGCTGTTTTCATCTTCTTATCTCCTATAGTTCCTTATTCATAAATGATTCACAATATTCTCGAATTTCTTCTCGTGTTTTGGCAAAGGCAGCTCTTACCTCTTCTTCTGTTCCTTTTAATTTAGAAGGATCTGAAAAATTATAATGAAACCTTTTTGCATCACTGGGAAAATACGGACAATTTTCTTTGGCATGATCACAAACTGTGATGAGATAATCAAACTGAATGTTTTTATATTCATTGATATGATTGGAAGTATGATTTGATATATCAATCCCAACCTCTTTCATGGTAGCGATGGCTTTGGGATTCACTCCATGGGTTTCAATTCCGGCACTATAAACATTGGCTTTGTTTTTTGCATAGAATCGCATCCAACCTTCTGCAATTTGGCTCCGACAACTATTTCCCGTACAAAGAATTAAAATATTCTTTTTGTTATTCACAACAGCTTCCTCCCTTTTGATTTTTGAAATTTTCTATCATTTGCATTTGGTCTGAAAATTCCCTATAGGCCAGGTTCAAATTTTCCCAGTGGATACAATAACAAGAAGAAGTTCCTTCTACTTCTCCTTTCACAAGTCCCCCATCTTTTAATTCCTTTAGATGTTGGGAAACTGTGGATTGAGCCAAAGGGAGGATTTCTACAATCTCTCCACAAACACATGTTTGTTTTTGTGCCAATACTTCTAAGATAGCCAACCTTGCTGGATGGGAGAGAAGTTTGGTAAAAGACGCAATCCTTTGGATCTTTTCCGGAAATTCTGTTTTTTTGTTCTGCGCCATAGTTTATCGTAAATATACGATAAATGGATTTTTGCCATTCTCGTCAAGGGGAATTTGAAATTTTCGGGATAAAGAAAACCCCAGGATTTCCCGGGGTTTTGGTTTTGTTGGTTGGTTTGTGTTTTGAAATGAAGAGAGTTGTGGCCTGATCCTTACAGGCCTGAACCATCGGGAATCACCACGGGTTCATCAGAAGTAGGGGTATCCGGTTTCACATCCGAAGGAGTGTAACCATGGTCATTTTGAGGTCTTGGACGATTGTCCCATTCCCCCGGATTAGGTTTTTTGTTTCCTTCCACCGAGAACAACCATCCATCTTCTTCTTTGTTTTTTGCCCCTTGTTCATGGGGATAAGAATCAATTGGTCTTATGGTGATGGAAATGTATTGGATGATCCTTTCGTCTTTGATTGGATCTAAATAGGACAAACTATCGTTACGCCATCTGTTTTTAGTACGAGTTTCTCTACGGAAACTTTTCATCACCATGTCTAGGTCTTTGGAATACTTTGCAAAATAAGCTCTAGGTGTTTTTGCTTGGATTACATAATACATTCCGCCCTTTCTGTGGAACAAAAATCGATTGGAAATCATTTGTTTGTGTTCTGTATAGTGTAACACAACAAAGACGGATTCATCAAATCCTGCGATTTCGTTTTCTAACATTTTTTCCCTAACAAGTTTTAAATCAGGGTATTTGGTGAGAAAAGTATCCACTGTTTCTTCAATAAAGCGATCTATATCGTATTCTTTGGTACGACGTGCTACATCTACCTGTAACACAGCCTCTCTATTAGTTTTGGAAAATTGTATTCGAACTGTATCAGGGTGGCGTAAAACAGACTTTGCCCAACCTCTTGGATATTCAAATGCAAAACCTAGAGAATCTTCAATCCAAGTTGCTGCATCCAAATGAGAAAGAGTAAGACATAATAAAACAAGTAGGCAAAGTCGCTTTTTCATACTTAGAATATCGGCCCCCAGTACCTTGTTTATTGATAGTCGGTGAGCCCTTTTCGTAAATCTCGTTCTGGAAAAATTCCCAAATTTTCCCAAGATTTAGGATCATAAATGGCTACCGACTCTAACAAAGGTTGGAGTGGGGATCCATGAAAGGGTCTTCTTTTAACAAAGGCCAGAAAACGGAAAACAAGTTCGATCATTCTAGCAAAGATTCCTCCCACAGGAATGGGAAAAAGGGAATTTCCGATGACCCGTAAACTTTGGAATGTCTGAATGACTTGGTTCACAGTCACAAATTCAGGGTGAGAGAATACATAAACTTGTTTCGGTGTTTTCCCATCTAATGTTTGTTTTGTCCAGGTTACTAATGCATTTGTGGCGTCGGTTATATGAAGGACAGATTTTTTACGAGAGGAAGGTATATAAGGATAAAATTTTAGTTTGGTAAGAGAACGAAGTTTAGAAATAAAACTTTTTGTTCCTTTGCCATAGATACTTGCCAATCGGAATATAGAATAAGGTCTACCGGAATCTAATACATAGTTTTCAGCCAAAGCCTTCGTTTTTGCATAGATGGTAGTTCCCATTCTTTCGCTGTTAATGTTTAAATCAATTTCTTTGGATCCATAAACTGAGACCGAACTGACAAACCCAAAATGAGGGACTTTTTTTGCCTTAGCAAATTCCACAATTAACTTTGTAGAAGTAACGTTGATTTGGTGGTAAACCTCTTCGGTGACTTTGGCTCCAGAAACAACGGCGGCTAAGTGTAAAATTAAATCAATGGATTCGGGAATCAAAAATTCATCCGAACTTTTTATTTTAGAAAGATCTCTTTCATAAAACTTAAAGTTTTTATGAAACCGAATCGAATCAGGAAAATTCGCATAATGATTTCCAATGGCGATGATTTTATAATTTTCAATCAGTTCCTTTAATAATTCTTTTCCAAGAACCCCACTGCCTCCTGTGATGAGAATTGTTTTTGTCATACAAGAAATACCATTTGAAACCATCCCACTACGGCACCGAGCGCCGCACCCACTAAAATTAATAACAATTCATCTTCTTGAAAAGCAGATCTTAAAATAGATTCAAATTCTTTGGGGGGAAGGGCCGCCATTCGATCCCCCATCATGGTTTCAATTTCCAAAGCAGAACCTAAATATTCTTCTAAGTGAAATGATTTTTCTATAGCATTATCAGCCATAGCCACTCCAATTCTTTCTTTGGCAGCATCAAACTCTTCAATTTTTCCCGTAGCATAGAGCGCTGGTTTGGCGAGAAAGGTAACTGTGTCCACATGATGGACCACTTCATTCCGAATGATGTCGATGATATCTTGGGATGCTTTCCCAAAAATTAATTCAGAAAGTATATTTTTCGGAGTCAAAATTTTTTCACTCACTAACTTTGCATAGAGTCTAGAAACCTCTGTTTGCCTTTTTAAAAACAAACCTTGGTAAGTAAAAATTCCTAAAAACTTTTTCGGGAGTAGGGGACGAAAGATCATCTCGAGAGCCAAATAATTTGTAAGATATCCCACAATCACTCCCTGGATGGGAAGGGTCCAATTTAAGGGAAAATAAATCATAAAAATCATTTGGACAAGGCCCAAAAGAAATCCAAAATAAAATCCTGACCTTTCGATGAACCGAAACTCAGGAGCTCCTACTTCTTGGAAAAGTTCTACAACAAGGCCTACATTATTCCCCGATAGTTTTTTCAAAACTAAGGACTTTACATCAAATAGGGAATCAATGTCTTTTTGGAGTTTGCGAATCACTTTGCGGATGGTGACTCCACTTTCCCTTTTGACTTTATGGTAAATTTCTTCCCGAACGACATCGGGAATCATATCCCAAAGTTTGGGATCGAGGCTGTTCGAAAACTCACGAATCGTATAGCGAATGCTAGGTTCTAAGGCTGGTAAAAAAACTGTCTCCGCCTTTTTGGGATCTACTTTCAAAAAGACTTCTTTGATATTGAGAAGGCGCTCAGTAATCACATCCACGGACTTACTGGCCATTTTATGGGCCTTTCTAGGAATGATGCCCTGCCATCCGAAATAAGGAGGGATTCCTACAAATTGGATGGGGTAAAAAGTCATCTTCAGGGCCAACCAATTGGTCACCCAACCCACAAATCCATAGGTGAAGGGAATCATTAGGAGTTTCCATTGTTCCGCTGTCAGCCCATTCTCCCACATTCCGCTATGAGTAATCCCTAGGAGATAGAACAAGGGCAATCGAAATTCCTTCCCGAGGCGATTTTTCCTGAATGGAATCGTAACTTTTGTTATTTTTTTGCCGATACCCCTAAAAAAGGTTTGATTTGTGTACGGAAACAGACTACAAATGGTACACTTCGGAAGTGTTTTAGGTATTCCCCGAAGTGCATTGGAAAATCTGTGGTTTTACCACAAAGCGAATTTTAATTAGAGGGTAAGTCTTATGCGTGTTCGAGGAATCATTACAGTTCTCGTTCTTTTATCTTTGGCAGTTGTGGGTTGTTCCCGCAAAAAGAAATCAATGCCGTTTTGGTTCCTTCTTGGAACTGGTGGTGCTGTATCTGATGCAAGAGATGGAGTCGTAACTCCTCCTGATTCCAACGGGGTTCCTCTCCCCAATCCTGGTGATGGTGTGACACCAACAGACCCAGAAGAAGTTCCGGGTAACAATTCCGAACAAGAAGTAGCAAACCATGGCCCTGCACGAGTCATTGGAACCATCGTTCCTGTCGTTGCTGGTGTTCCTGCCAATGTAGTTTGTGGAAACCCTGGGGCTCCCTCTGCACCTGGATGTATCGATCTTACTTTAATCTCTGTTAGAATCGAAGTTGCCAATGGAGAAACAAATACCCTCGTTGCCTCCACTTATGCTGGATCCAATGGCCGATTCCAATTTGATTTAACTGACCTTCCTAACAATAACTACCGAGTCCTTATCAATACAGGATATGGTCTCAATTATGCTTACCAAGATTTTTCCTTTGTTTTTGATCCTACGCAAAACCCATACACTTTAGTGAATGTGGGAAATCTTCTCGCAGAACGTTTGTATTACGGACAAGGCCCTGCTCAGTTTGTAGGAGTGGTCACAAGCCCAGGATTTTCTGGCGGTGGAGTCACTGTTCCTGCTGGCCCTATTGCGGGAATCACAGTTTCTATTGTTGATTCTAATGGAAACACTGTAGGCACCGGAGTGACAAATTCCAATGGATCCTATGTCATCAATATCAATCCACTTCCTAACGGAAATTATACAGTGGTTTATTCAGGTGATTCCGTAGAAGTGTCTGGCCAACCCTTTGCCAATACCTCTGAGTTCATTCATTATACATTCCCTGGAACCAATCCAAACACTGTGGCTCAAGTGGACTTGGGAGAAACAAGCCTTCCTTGGATGGCAGCAACAGAAAGTGACCTCCACTTAACAGGAAATATCTTAAACGGTGCACTTCCTTCAGATTCTACTACTGTATTCACAATCAAGTTAAAGAACCAACAAGGTGCTATTTTACAAACAGTACAAATCACTGGGAATGGAAGTTTTTCCATTGAAGGTAGTTACCTGACCAATGGTGTTTACTACATAGAAGTATCAAATCCTGTCTTTTACACGGTTTCTCAATCCTTTTTGTTTACTGCTTCTCCTACTGGGGGAACCAAAAACGTAGCTCTTGCTGACCCTATCTACATTGTTGCTAAACCTTCTCTAGTGACAGGGTTTGTAAAAGATGCAGGTGGTGATCATGTTGCGGGAACTGTCATCAACGTAAGGCCTTCGGCTAACCAAGCACCTTCTCGTCTTCTGTATCTGAAAGATGACCCAAAACTTGGAAACGCGGTCAAACTTTGGATTGTAGAAGCACTCAGTGCCGTTGCAGGGACTAATTGTTCACTCAACCAAGCAGGTTCTATTTGTTCCTGTGCTGTGAATCCAACTGCTTCTTGTTTGGCGGCCGTACAAGGATCAGGCCCATGGGCATACCAAACTTACGGAAACAAACTTTACGAAGTAAACCCAAACACAAAAGAAGTGTCCTTCCTTGGTGCAAGTGGGCTTTGGTCCTATTACATTTCAGCTCCAGGATTTGAAAACTATTGCGGATCCAATGTTTCCCCTTGTTCTTCCAATCCACTCCAAGTGAGTTTGAATGGAAACAATTACAATGCGGGAACCATTTCTATGACATCCATTGCCACTCGTTCCCAAATCCTTGGATCTATCTCTGTTCGTGATACGGCTCCTACTGCGAGCTCCGTCCATACGAACCAATCGGGACTTTTTGTGGTTTTACTGGGAAATACTTCTGCGGATGGATCCAGTCTCGCTCACATTACAACCACTTCAGCAGGACAATTTAGTTTTGGTGGTAGTTCCTATGTGGTGACTTTACCAACCATCCTTCCTGTTCCTTTTACGAATGATGAAGCCGGCCGAGTGGGTTATGCTTTAAGTCAATTGGGAACAGGTGCTGCTACGACTCTGGCACAAACACCTGGTGTTGCTCGTGCAAATGATAGCAATGCATCCATTGATGTGATCAATGGAAATGAATACAACTTCCGTCAAAGTTCTTACCAACTCATCGTTGTGGACAGGGTAGCTCCTTCTTACCAATCGAGTTACTTATCTTCTACAAGTTTGCGAGTGGACACATCAAGTGTGGCGACAAACCAATATGCTTCTTCTCCTGCCGTTTTCAATTTGAACGGAACAGTGATGCATAGCCCAAGAGCCACTGTCACTGGTGTGGTGACCGATGCCGTTTCTACTCAAAATGTGAGTGGTGCTACTGTGACTCTCGGACGTCTCGTCGGTGGAAATTTCACTGCTGATGTTCGCCGTGACTGTTCTGGTGGTTTTGATTCTCCGAATTGTTCCGTTTCTTCTACAAGAACTTCTGGTTCTGACCAAGTGGTGGGATCGGTTTCTTCTCAGTCTAATGGAAGTTATAGTTTTCCATTCCTTTCTCCTGGTTCTTACCAACTCCGTGTGGAAAAAAATGGAATCACTACTTACTTCCCTGTCGAAGTGGGAAATGGTGGGGGAACGGTAGTTGTCAACACTCCTGTCATTACAAATGACGGTCGTGGTCACTTATCGGGTTCTGTCAGAACTCCTGGTGGATTTTCTTTCCTTGGAACTTATTCTTTGGAAATTGTAGATCCGAACGGTGGGACATTACGTCCATCAGCAGGTGTTCAACCGTCTTCCATCGCTACAGGAGCAACCATCTTCTCGAATGCGAGCCAATACACAATTTTCAATATCAACGCAGGTCGTTGGAAAGTTCGGTTTGTCTCGGCAGGATATACTTCAGTGGAAGGAATTGTGGACATCCAAGCGGATGTAACCACTAACTTTGATATCATTACCTTTGTTCCAGGAAGCCAAACCAGTGGTTCGATTTCTGGACGGGCTTTGTCCGCATTGTATAACACTGGAGTTTGTAACCTAACAGCTCGCATCCGACCAGGTGTGAACGTAAAATCGGGAGCCTATGCGATCGATGCGAATGGTGCGACAATTGCTTCTGTCAAAACATCTACAGACGGATCTTATGTGATTCCTTCCGTGCCACCAGGAAACTATACTTTGGAAGTTTCTGGTTCTGGAAAACGAGGAGATTGTACATCAGTGTCTGAGAACTATTCTACAACTTATAGAACGGTTGTCTCTGCTGGATCGGAAACTCCTGCAAACCAAAACATCTTAGTCACACCAATCCTTCCTGATAACGAAATGCGAGTGGTTCTTTCTTGGGGTGCGAAACCGCGCGATTTGGATTCTCACTTACAATATGGAAATTCCGCTAACAACCGCATTGTTTGGAATAACAAAACTCCTCTCGGTGCTGGGAATGGAAGTTTGGATTACGATATCACAACAGGATATGGCCCAGAAACAATCACACTCCAAGGTTCTGTTTGGAGCCAACCAAATCGTTACTATAGCATCTACAATTGGTCTGGTGAGGCCCTTATGGGAATCTCTGGAGCCAATGTCCGTGTGTTTAAAGGAAGTGTAGGGGAAGTTAGAAACTATTCTATTGCACCAAACCATTCCAATCGTTGGTGGAAAATCTTCTGTATCGCACAAGACAAAACCATCTCTGATGTGGGAACTGCGGGTTGTAGTGCCACTAACTTTATTGAAAGGTCAATGTATTCCAATTAGTTGGAATACATTTTTCGAACACCGAATTTAGAAAATTAAGTTTGGTTGTTTTTTAGGAAAGGACAGTAACGGAATACTGTCCTTTTTTTTCGTTCACTTGTAAATCAAGATCGTAAAGATCTGAAAGATTTTTATCTGTCAAAACTTCAGATTTTTTCCCAAAACTAATTACCTTTCCCTCTTTTAATAAAAGAATTTTGGAAAAGTCCTCAGGGATTTCTTCGATCCTATGTGTGATGAGAATTCTTGTTAGGTTGGGATTGTTTGTTTTTAATTGGAATAAGGATTTTCCAAAATCTACTCTTGCAGTGATGTCCAAGGTGGCAGTTGGTTCATCGAGAACCAAAATTTCTTTTCCCGTCCCAAAGGCGCGTAAAAGTAAAACCTTCATCTTTTCCCCAGAGGAGAGTGTAGAATAAATTTGGTCTTTTTTATGAATTAGATTTATAGAACGTAACAAGGATTCTGCGGTCTTTTCCTGTAATTCTGTTGGGTCTTTATAAAGTCCAAGGGTTCCAATCACACCGGTGAGTACCATTTCCAATGTGGTGAGTCTTTGTAACAAGGATTCCTGGTGGCCGGATTGTACCATACCAATACGGTTTTGTAATGGTGCCATGGGAGTTTCACCGTATGTTTCCCCAAAGGCAGAAATGGAACCAGTAGTGGGCCAGGAATAACCAAAGAGCAGATTGATGAGAGTTGTTTTTCCGGCTCCGTTCCTTCCTATGATGGCAAGAGAGTCGCCGGCATTCAGCGAAAAATTGATTTTATCTAAAATCTTTTTATCAGTTCTTACAAAGGAAACAGATTCAAAACGGATCACTTCACTCATTCGATTTTTTAAATAATAATTCGATTTTGTTTACTGCAGCAGAGAACACATCGATATTATCTAAATTAAATTTAGCGAGTAGGATTTTGTCAATCGCATAGAAACCTTTTTTTTGTTCATGATAATCGGCCATCATATTTGCCATGTAGATGACCTCTACAAGATCACGAAGTTCTGCTGGTGCTAAAAATGGTTTGTGGTGGTATTCGATCGCAACACGAAGGTCCATTGGGAATTCCCATTTTTCTGCAAGCAGTGCTCCGAGTTGCGGGTGGCTTAGTCCAATTGCCATTTCTTCTAGTAGAGTAGAGTTTCCAGAATCGACACCTCTTTGGTAGGTTTCAATTTTTTTGAAAAATCCCCTGTCCACGGAAAGTAAAAGGAATTTTCCAATGTCGTGTAACAAAGCACTCACGGCAATGATGTCTGCAATTTTATTTGTATGGTTGTTTTCTGTGGCCAGATAACGCGCGTAATAACTACAACGGCTGGAATGATCCCAAACATCCATCATCTTGCCATATTGGCCGTCCATAATTTTACGAACGCCCGAAACATAGAGAAGGTTCCGTAAGTTTTTTAGTCCTACCACTTTCACCGCTTGTAAGATGGAACTGACTTGGCTTCTGTTGGCAAAAAAAGCAGAGTTAGAAAGTTTTAATAGATCAGCAGAGAGAGCTGGATTCTTTTCGATTTCTTGTGAAATCATATGTAAGTCAGAATCTGGATTGTTACATAATTGAATGATCTTTGTAAGGGAATGAGGGAGTGGCGGAAGGCCATCAATTTCGTTTAAGAGTTTGGTTTTTAAGTCTGTTTGGATTTCAACAGGGGTTGTCACTTCTGGTACAGACAGTGTAGCGCGCGTTATTTTATCGTTTGTAAAAATTTTGAACTTTTCCGAACCAATTCCAGAATTTTTGAGAAGGAGTTGGATGAGTACTAATCCTAAACCAGCAGATTCAGTGCTGTCAGAAACATCAGTGAAGGCATCGGATAGGTCGTTATAATTTTTTGCGACTTCAATCCTTCGGTTAATCCGTGCTAGTTCTTCTTTGGTGATGGGTGCGTTGTTTTCTACAGCAAAGTGGATGGATTTACCTTCTACTTTCATCAGTAGGCTGATGTAGTAATTTCCGCCGTCTAACCGATCCAACTGTTCGTTCCACTTCATGATGATATTTTCTTGGAACCGGGACATTCCCTTAGCATAGTCACCAGCGTTTTGGATGTCTAAATTTTCACGGGTAAAGTAATCGCGTTTGGCATTGGCTTTGTTGGCGTTCATCAGGAGTTCTTTGAGGACAGTGAAGATGACTTCCACTAAATAAAGTTTATCCATATACCCCATTACATGGACAAGTAATGCGTATATCTCCTGATTTTGTTCTTCTGTAACAAAGTAAAAGTTGATTCTAGATTCTTTTGCGGTTTCTAATTGAGAGATAATTTCTTGAAAATTCACAAACGCTGTTTCCCGTAACACTCTTATATTTTAAATTCTTTTGGACGCAATAGATATTTTTTTCCCATCCAATTTCTATTTTGTCCCAGGGGAATTGTATAGTGATTACAACAGTGGAGGAAATCACTATGGATATGTTAGACCAAATGAATTTGCATTTACTCATGCAAGAGAGATTAGAAAAAATTTTAGAAGATATCGAAAGAAGGCCTAAGGGAAAATCCAAAAAAACAAAAGCTTTTGATCGAATTCCCGCAAACAAAGAACGCGCTGAGTGGAATCTACAAGAAATACCAGTTCTATTCGGTGCTTAACTTAGTGAAAACCGCAACCAAGTGGTAAGGGTTTTTTTATGGATGATGCCAGAATGGTCTTGGTTAGCCCACTTTGCCAGTTCTGCTATTGATGGGGGAAATCCCTGAAATGTTTTTAAGGAATGATTCTGATCTTTTTTGGATCGAAAACTTATTTCCTTTGTTTCTGAAAGAAATTGAACATCAGAAAGAGATCCATTGGGATTTATTTGTTCCCAGGCTTTTTGATTTTTGCCTTTTCGCTCACCAGAGTACAAACGTTTGGTGATAAACTCTAAACTTCTAACTCTATTTGTTTCTGGTAAATAATACCTTTCATATCCAGTTCCCTTACAATGGGACTTTCCACGTTCTGCTAAGTAACTAACACCGCTCACAAAAAATTCTCTGTTTTCTATCGATTTCGTAATGGAAGATACCATCCCAAGTAAATTCAAACTGGGATTGGAATAAAGGGGCCATGTTTTTCCCAAACTTTCTAAAAATAGATGTTCTATCATTTGATCCAGAGGGTGGCCCGTATTCACTAGAATTTTTGGATTCGTTAGATCAAAAATATAGGAAGCCCCACCTAACCAAGTTATGATGGGTATATGCCGAGGAAGGTCCAATAAAAAATGATAGGTTGTCCCTCGACCGGAATCAAAAGAAACAATATAATCAGGAATCACCCCGCTTGGTAAAAGGTATCCAAGCGCTGTGTCACTGGCAAAAATTAGAAATTGATTTCTTTCTTTTTGGATTCTCGGAAGATCCAATTCTAATCCTGGACTTGCGCCCAGAAATAAAACAGAGGTTTTGTTTCCGACAAAGGATTGAAACCATTGGAAACTAGTTTTGTTAGAAAAAAGATTGGTTCTATTTTTTAAATAGTTATGTGTCCATAACTTACTGAAGTGTTGGATTGTGTTCCGGTTGATTTCGTTTATGGATAGTTCTTTCTGAAAGTTTGTTTGGCAGTCTTTTGTGAGTTCTGGAAACATTCTTTCATAATTTGGAGTGATGTACAAAGTCCATTTTGACTGCGAGGAGCTCGTTTGGTGCGAGAGATTCTTGATTTTATCTTTTAAATCCGACCAATTGGGGCTTTTTCCCGTAATGAAAAACAAAACAAATCCATTGGATTTTGCCTGGTTTTCTAGGGTTTGTATTTCTGTTTGGAATTCTTTTAATTCGTAAATTTCTTTGTGAGGTTCCCAGAAAACGATAGTTTGGTGTTCGTTTGGTGTTTCTAAATAAGTGCGGACAATGTGTAAAGCTCCAATACCTAAAACGACAGGGATAGAGTCAGATCGAAAGTTCGAAAGAAATCTAGAGGCTTCCTTTGCAGGAGAGACTCTAGAATGTAGGTAAGATTGGTCGGATGTTTGAAAATTATAGAGAAGGTTGTTTTGGAAAAGTGGAGTTAGAGGAATGGGAGTAACCTCTTAGTCCTCTTCATCCTCGTCTGCATCATCATCGTCATCAGAGTCGTCGTCGAAATCGTCGTCATCATCATCTTCTTCTTCGTCGTCTGAATCATCACCAAACTCGTCTTCAAAACCATCTTCGAGTTCTGGTTTACGTGCTTCTTCTTCTGGGATAAAATCTTCTTCAATGTCTTCTTCTGCATGAGGAGCAAAGGAAGTTCCAGCAGTGGAAGTAACCCCTGCCAGTTTGTCTTTTTCCGCTTGGAGGAGAGCTTTTTCTTCAGAGGAAAGGTATTTCCACTGAACCATATCGTTTGTTAGTGCGTATAATGCTTGAACTGTTAGTTTACGGTTCTTTAATTTTTTAGGGAGAGTGATTTTTTCGATTTTATCGATGGTGCTGAAACCGGCCACGCAAGTTTCGTATTTTTTTTCCCGGCAAAGTTCTATTAAGGATACGATATCGAAGTCTTCTTTATGCGATTGGCTCATGTTTTGCTGATTCCCCGGAGGCAGTGAGTGGAATGTTAGACCAGCCTGAGGGGTGGGGGTCAGATGTCAAGGGAAAGTTCGAAAACGGGCTTTACAGGCCTTCTTATAGTCCAAACCATGGGGATGGATCGTCCAATATATGGGCTTTATGAAAATCTCTCTCATCTCAATCATTAGTTTATGTCTCATTAGTTGCGCCCCAGCGAAATCCTCCTACTTTGGAGAAGAGTCTTGGGTCGGACTTACCGAAAGTGGCGCTGAAATTTCTTTCTCCAAACTAGAAAAGGAAGAAATTGCCCTCAATGTTTACTCACCGGACTGTGTTCCTTGTTGGAAAGAAATCCCCGCCCTCAATCTTCTATACGCAGAAATCGAAAGTCAGTTTCCTTCGAAAGCTTTATACATGGTTGTGGATCCTTACCAAATTGTTCCCGACATCTCCGACGATCGTCCGTTTGGTGAAGTGTATCAGTTGGCAAAACAACGAATGGAAATCGAAATTAAAAATAGAAAAATCCAGGTTCCCATCGTTTTTATGAAACCACCGTTCCGTGTCAAAGAAGGTGGGCTCATCACTGGAACACCAGAGACCATGTTGTTTGTGACTAAACCTATGCGTTTGTATTATAATTTTTTAGGATCAATTTCAGAACAGGCATCTGCTGATGTCATTAGAAAAGATGCTAAGTTTAATTTCTTTCGTTACCAATTCGGAATGGAATCATTATGAGAGCAGTATTCATAAGATTTATCGATTGTGAAGGTCCGGGAATTTTAGAACCCTTACTTCGTGATGCAGGTTATAGGATTAGTTATCAAAATGCTTATGATAGACGAATTCATTTGATGCCTGAAATTCATTTGAATTTTGATTTGATTGTAATGTTAGGTGGCCCTCAGTCGGTTGCAGATCCTGGAGAACAAGAGTTTTTTAAGCCGTATTATGATATCGTAAACAATGTAGTAGCATTGCCTAATAAAAAACTCATTGGGATTTGTTTGGGTTCACAGATCATTGCAAGGGCGTTAGGTGCAAATGTTCGCCCCGGAACCAAAGGCCCAGAAACAGGTTTTTCGGACTTACAAATTTTAAAACAAGATCATCCTATTTTTAAAGGAATTGATAAAGAATCAATTTTAGCATTCCATCTTCATGAAGATATCTTTGACATTCCTGTAGGTGCAGAACATTTACTTGCTAGTGAATTCTATGCAAACCAAATGTTTGCTTATAAAAACAAGATTTTTGCTTTTCAAACTCATTTAGAACCAACTTTGGAAATGTTAAATGTTTGGCAGTCGGTTCATAAAGAGTTTATCGCAAAAGGGACTGGCGATTTTTCAGAGATTGCTAACAAACAAAAGGTAATGGCGGAAACGGCCACTACTGTATTTCGAAATATTATAAATTTATAACGGACTCGGTATGTTTCAAAAAATATTAACCATTTTATTCGGAAGTAAGTATGAAAGGGATTTAAAAAGATTAAATCCAATTGTAGACGCTATCAATTCTTTTGAGCCGACAATCAAAGCTATGGATGACGAAACGTTGTCCGCTCAAACCAAAAAGTTTAAAGAAAGATTGGCTGCGGGTGAAACTTTAGATGATATTTTGCCTGAAGCATTTGCAACAGTTCGTGAAGTGGCATATCGGACTTTGGGTATGCGTCATTTCGATGTGCAGATGATGGGAGGAATTTCCTTACATTGGGGTAATATTTCTGAAATGAAAACGGGTGAAGGTAAAACCTTAACCTCTACTTTGCCAATCTACTTAAATGCACTTTCTGATGCAGGTGTTCACGTTGTTACAGTAAACGACTATTTGGCAAAACGGGATGCGAATTGGATGCGTCCGGTATTTGAATTTTTAAAAGTTTCTGTTGGTGTGATTCAACATGATATGGATCACGAAGAAAGAAAAGTTGCTTATAATTCCGATATCACTTATGGAACCAATAACGAATTTGGTTTTGATTATCTACGTGATAACATGGTGAGTTATAAAGAACATCGTGTGCAAAGACAACATAACTTTGCAATTGTGGATGAGGTGGATTCCATTTTGGTGGATGAAGCGAGAACCCCTCTGATCATTTCTGGTCCTGCGGAAGAATCTACAGACAAATATTTAAAAGTGAATAAAATTATTCCCAAACTCATTGAAGGGGAAGACTACGAGATTGATGAAAAAGCAAAAAATGTAATTTTATCGGAAGCCGGTGTTCATCATGTAGAAGAGTTGTTAGGAGTGGAAAACCTTTACCAAGCGGAAAACATAGAACTAGTTCATCACGTACAACAAGCACTCAAAGCTCATAAGATATTTTATAGAGACAAAGATTATGTAGTACAAGATGGAGAAGTCATCATTGTTGATGAGTTCACTGGTCGATTGATGAAAGGACGTCGTTATTCTGACGGGTTACACCAGTCCTTGGAAGCAAAAGAAGGAGTCACCATTGCTCGTGAATCACAGACACTAGCTTCCATCACTTTCCAAAACTATTTCCGTATCTACAAGAAGTTAGCTGGTATGACAGGAACTGCGGACACGGAAGCAGAAGAATTTAAAAAAATCTATAATTTAGATGTGATTGTGATTCCTTCTAATTTAAAAATCCAACGCCAAGACAATCCTGATCGTGTTTATAAAACAGAACGCGAGAAGTTTGATGCCGTAGTGAAAGACATCCAAGAAAAGGTATCGAGAAAACAACCGGTACTTGTGGGAACGATTTCCATTGAAAAATCAGAAGTGTTGTCTAAACTTTTGACTTCTCATGGAATTGCACACAATGTTTTAAATGCAAAACAACATGAAAGAGAATCGGAAATTGTAGCCAATGCTGGCCGACCGGGAGCGATTACCATCGCTACGAACATGGCGGGTCGGGGAACAGATATTGTTCTTGGTGGTGCTCCTAAATACAAAGAAGACTTGGAAAAGTTGGATGAACTTACGGATTCTTTGGGAATCAAAGCAAAGGCTGAAGTAGAAGTAATTTATAGTTTTCGTGAAAATTTAATCAAACAGAAGTTTGATGACGCAGAATCAAAAATATCTGAAATCAGAAACGAAAATATCAAAAAAGAATGTAATAAAATTTTGACTGAAGCCAAAAAATGGAAAGTTGATCATGACTTTGTGATTGGTGCAGGTGGATTACATATCATTGGATCGGAACGACATGAATCACGTCGGATTGATAACCAGCTTCGAGGTCGATCTGGTCGCCAAGGGGATCCGGGTTCTTCAAGGTTTTATTTATCCTTACAAGATGATTTGATGCGAATTTTTGGATCAGACCGAATTGCTAGAATTATGGACACTCTCAAAATGCCGGAAGGCCAAGAGTTAGAACATAATATGGTATCTAATGCTATAGCAAGAGCACAAAAACGTGTAGAAGGCCATAACTTCGACATCAGAAAACATTTGTTAGAGTATGATGACGTGATGAACCGCCAAAGGATTTACATCTACGGAATTCGAAACGAACTTTTAGACAAAGGAAACATGTCGCGAACCATTGCGGATTTTTTTGATGAAGTTGTTGAGAATCAAGTAATTGTTTATTGCGAAGGGAATAACGTAGATGCTTGGGAAACCGATTCACTCAATGAATGGTTACAAAGTTTAGGAATCACAGAAATCATTGATGGAAAACAATTTAAAAAAGAATCCAATCCACAGCTCAAAGTATTTGAAATTGTATCTAAATTAGTAAAAGACCTTTATGAATTTAAAGTATCTTCTATTGGTGAAGAAGTTTGGAGATCGATTGAAAGGAATGTGTTTTTAGACATTTTGGATCATCGTTGGAAAGAACATCTTTATGCGATGGATCATTTGAAAGAAGGTATTTGGACTGTTGGATACGGTGAAAAGAATCCACTCATTGAATACAAACTCCAAGGATTTAAGATGTTTGACCAGTTGGTTGAAAGTCTTAAAAATGAAGTGGTATCCTTTCTCTTAAAAATTGAAGTTACGGAATCCGATCGTAATCAAGATGAGTCCTCACCAAAAGAATACAAAAAAATTGGAGAGGAACAAAGAGCTGAGGTAGATATGTTTGGAAACGAAGTTAAATCTAACAAAACCAAAGCGCAAGTATCATCCACAACTAGTTCTGGTGGTGGATCGGAAAGAAAGTCTAGTCGAAGGAAGAAGTAAACGAATTTATACTTCTTTTTAGAAAACTAAACCAACTCTTATTGGAGTATTTTCGCCTTAAGTAAGAGTTGGATTTAACAAATTGATTGTGATATTGATTTAAACCTATATTAGAAGTTTTATCTTCTAATCGTTACAATTAATTATATTTGTTTTATAGATCGAAGGTTCTTCAATCATTCAACAGACTTTGCAACCACCCCATCAATATCAGGGCCATTGTTATAAGAATGTGGATATACATATCCTGCGCTCGTATTTGGATTAGTGACTGCCGATGCGGAAATCATTTTGATAAATTTGAATCCATTGGTTTGGATATAGGAACGAGCTGTTGAGTCGCAATTAGCACCGGGCCCACCAACGATTAAGTCATCAAGATTGAATCCATCACCACCACCTAACAAAAATCCACTTCCAGTGGAAGTAAACAATTCATTTAAGGTCAATGGTTTGGTCGCCATATTGTAAAGAACTGGTCTAAGACCGCCAAATCCAGGCCAAGAAGAAATTTTATTACTATCTGCTACAGATGGATTAAAACCACTCAAATCAAAACCGCAATAGTTGGTTCCATCAAAGGAAACTTGAACTACCATTGGATCAAACGCATATCGATCGCTAGTTTCTGAAACTTTAAACGGATTTTCATATACTACAAAATCAACTCCAGCGACGTTCTTTACTGTTTTTCCTGCCCATGATAAAATCATGGTTGCGCCAGCTCCTGTTAAATTTAATGCATAAACATCTAAAGACCCAGAAAACTCTCCACCACCACAAATGCCGTTGACTGCTTTAGATGAGTCGTTGAATCCACTCACAGTGGAATTGGCAGAGACAACTGTAGTTGCAATCGGGATTGTTGTCGGTAGCGTAGTTGGCGGGCATGGACCGACAGAAGAAGAGTTTGTAAGTGGTAGTGCGAGTAATGGTAATAAGAGATCATTAGTGTTTTCCTTCTCCGCACATTGCAAAAAAGTCAAAACGATAACGAACAGGAATAGTATTGATTTTGTTTGGAACTGACCCACGACTTGTCTCCTATTTGCCTTTATCCAAATGAATAAAGGCAAAATTTTTGATATTAAAAAGTTTTCGTTAAGAAGTTAAATGCAAATGATCCATTGCAGCCTGCTGCTTTGGGATTTGTGGTATAAACTGTTCCAGATGCTTTTCTTGAAGCCAAATCTGTTTTTGTTTCAGCTAATGTTGGTTTGCCATTAAATACATCACAAATTAGAATTTCATTTGCGTCAGTGATTGTCCAAATGAGTGCAGATATGTTTGCACTGTTTTTTGGTTTGTAATAAAGCACTCGATCCGTATTGCTAAATTCTACGATTTCGGCGTTGACTCTGTAAGTTGAAGTTCCGGCACCATTTACATAATCAACATACAAATATCCTGTAGTTGTTCCGAAATTGGATTGGATAGAAACGGTGTTGGAACCAGGGGTAGTGCAAGTTCCCGCAGAACAACTACCTTGAAAGTATGTTCCTCTGATTTCAATTTGTCCTGCTTCTTTTGCAGATGCTTCTGCCGTTTTCAATAATCCTAATACTAAATTATTGTCAGCTTCCGATTTATCTACTTTGCCATTGTCTGCACATGCTGTGATAGAAAGTGCAAGTAACATGACGAGTGTTAGTTTGAGTGAAGTTTTCATTTAGATTCTCCTAAATCTTGATTTGAATTTAGGGGAACACGGACTGGAAATAGGTTTATCCACGTCAGAAGACGAGAAATCTTAAAATCTATAGATAGATATGTAAGTAGTGTTTTTTCCATACGGGCGCCCCGAGTTTACCTTCGGGGCCCCTTTACAAAATCTGTTGTTGGAACAGAAATGTGTAAGTGTGCAAAGTTCCCAATCCACGAGAAAAAATTGCGGGGAAGATCTGGCTTATCATCTAACACAGTTTAAGCTATGTTGTATGCATCACAGTTGCGGGTCAGCACAGGAATTTCACCTGTTTCCTCCCTAAAGGTAATGTCACAGTCCCAACCTCATTATTTTTTGTCAATACATTTAGTTTGTCTTTGTTTTGTCTGATAATGTTTTTAGAAAAGAAACAAGTAGATCAATTTCTGAATTACTGATGGTTCGGTTCAGATTGTAATGATTCATACGACGAACCGCTTCTTTGATTGTGGAAACACTTCCATCATGAAAGTAGGGAGCTGTCAATGTTACGTTCCTTAGAGGAGGAACTTTAAAGAAAAAATTATCAGCGGAGTTTCCTGTAAATTCGGATCTTCCGAAATCATTTGCATTATAAGAATGAGCTGTATCTAGTTTTGCAAACTTTGATCCACCTAAAAGATTTTGATCGTGGCAATTTGTACAACCTACATCTAGAAATATCTTCAGTCCTTCTAATTCATCAGTTTTTAGTGCCAGAACATTTGATTCTAAAAAATCATCGAACCTTGATTTTGATACGAGAGATCTTTCGAAAGCGACAAGTCCTAATCGGATAGAATGGATACTCGGAGCAGGAGAATCTGGAAAAGCATTGGCAAAGAACGAAGTGTAACTGGAATCATTTTGGATTCGTGTTAGTAATTCTGTTTCAGAAGGTAACGACATTTCTAATGGGTTTACAAATGGATCAATCGCTTGTTCATACAACGTATTCCTTCTGCCATCCCAAAAAATGATCGGTAAAAAACCAACGTTGAGAATGGTAGGAGTGTTTCGTTTTCCAAGTTGACCGAAGGTTCCTCTTGAGGTGGATTGTCTGTCCATTCCAACCGCATTACCATCTATAGGATGACAGGTGAGGCAGGACTGAACATGGTTGGATGAAAGTCTATTATCTCTAAAAAGTTTGTTACCTAAGTTGATCAATGCTATGGAATCTGTTTCGGAACCAGGCACTGAACTTGGTAAAATGCCAATTTTTTCCCTCGCACTCCTTTGTAAATCTGAGGCATAAGAGTAGTTTGTGACTAAAGATAAAGTGATCCAATTCTCTAATTGAGAATTGTTTTTGTTTGTTGTATCAAGGAAATTACAGCTAGCTAATGTTAAGTGAATTAAAAATAAATTGATAATATTTGAATTGAATTCTGAACAAAATGTTATGAAAGATGAGAACATAGGAACCAAACAGGGAATGAAGGCCCGTTCCATCAATTCAAATTTTGGATTTGATTTTAAGATCCCAAAAAAAAATCTAAAAATTGAGAGTCCTTATTTTGAACTTCTGATAGAAAAAATCGTTAATTAGTGTGGAATGAATTCGTTACCATGGCAATGGTTCCCGCTATTTCTCCAATTTTCTGACTTACTTGGTTTAGATCTTCGGAGTTGTTTGCAAGTTCTTGTGCATTTCCTGAAAGGGTATTGATTGTATTTACCATATCTTCAGACGCTTTTTTTTGTTCTCTACTGGAGAATTCAATGGTTTCCGCCATTTCTTGTAATCCGTTTAACTCAGTGGTGACATTGAGTAGACTATTTGTCTGTGTAGTCATTTCATCTTTCAAATCATCGACACTAACTTGCATTCTTTTTGATTGTTCTACTATTTCACTAAGTGCATTCACAGTTTCTGAAACATGATTTGCTCCAATGTTGACCACTGAATTACTTTTATCAATCAGTCTCTTGATATTTTTTACTGAAGACTGTGTTCTATCAGCTAATTTAGAAATTTCTTCTGCTACTACTGCGAAACCCATCCCAGCATCTCCAGCACGTGCAGCTTCGATACTTGCATTTAATGCGAGTAAGTTGGTTCTTTCTGATATTTCTGTAATTAAATCAACTATTCCTGTAATTTCTTTGGTAACAGAGTGAATTTCTGTCATTGCTTGGTTTGTATTCTGAACAGAAAGATTTCCTAAATTGGCCAAATTTGTAGAGTTGATGGATTGGTCAGTTAATTGTAAAAGAGCTTTTTCGATTTTAGATATAGATCCTTCGATGGTTTTCATCTCTTCTGTAATTTTAATAATATTTTTTGTTTCGTTTGTAATGAATTGAAACATTATTTCGAATGAAGTTGTAAGTTCTTCCAGAGAGGCAGCAGACTCTTCTGAAATTGATGCCAAAGATGATGCATTGTCAGAAACGGAGATTGCATCTTCTTTTAGTTTGAACGACACTTTTTCCGAATCACTGACAGAAATTTTCAATTGATTCATAATATGATTGAGATTATTCAAAAACAAATTAATCGAATTTGTGATTTTTCCTATTTCATTAGCTCCAAAATTGGGAAGAGTTTTTGTTAGGTCAGCTTCTCCGCTGGAAAGTTCATTGACTTTGGACAAAACAGTCACTAAAGGATGATTGATACTTCGGAAAATAAAAATTACAAATATACTGGATATCAATAAGGAAATAACAACGAGACCTATATTGACATTTCTTTGAAAAGATAGGATTTGAATTCGATCGTTCACCAGTTTTTCAAGAATTACAATGGCGTTATCTTGAATTGTACCAATATTTTTTGATCCTTTTTCTAAAATTAAAAAAAGTTCTTCGGAGTTGTTAGGTTTTGAATTTGATTGTATAAATGTTTTTTTAAGTTCTAATAAAAAATGATCACAGGATATTTTTGCTTCTTGTGATATTTTCTTTAATTCTTCAACATAAGGTGATTCATCTTCAATAGATTTTTTATGAGATTTTTGTATTTCTTTACATGTAGACTCTATAAAATTGATAGAGATTAGCGCTTTGGTATAATTTACACTTGAATACTGATTCGTCTTTTTAGTTGAATCTAAATATTCATCACGAATGATCTCGTTAAGCACACCAATGTTTTTTAGAATTTCCGGGACTCGAAAGAAAGTAATTTCCATTTGGTAATAAGAGTTTACTTCTGGATCTAAGATGAGGTTAGAGAAGTCACCAACCTTTAAAGCTAATTCTTGTGTATCATTTAGAAAATTTCTAGAGGTGGATTGATCAAAACTATTCAACTGAGTGTATTGATTCCAGACTGTAAGTTCTTTTGTATCTAAATCAAGAAGTTCCGTTTTTTCTATTTGTAACTTTGAGGATTGTATAAGAGGTAAAAGATCCTTTGTGTTTTCTTGTCCAATTTTGAATCGTTTCAAACCTTCTCTATAAACAAAATAAATAGGTTTGATTGTTTGGATTCCTAAATGTTCTTTTTTTGCAAATTCGATGGTTCCATTAAGCGAACGTACTAAAATAAGCAGAATGATTAAAAGTGATACAATTAGAGGGATAGGGAGGAGTAAAAGTCGACTTTGTATAGAGAATTTAGAAAGAAATTTTGACATAGAATCGTATATCTCACATGGAGTAGATAAAAATAATCTACCTAACCTCTAACGATTATTAGTAGCCAATTAATCAATCATTTATTTTTTTATAGGAAGCTAAGGTATAAAAAATAAAAAAGATATTTTATATCTTAGCTTTCGTAAATTCGGCTTACGAATTTTTAAGTTAATTGGTTCTAAACGAATCAGCGATGTTTGAAATTGAAATTGCTACTTCGCTAATCGTAACACTCACACGATTTAGGTCTTCGGAACTTTGGGCTAATTCTTGTGCGTTTCCAGAAAGTGTGTTCACGGTGACGACCATATCTTCGGAAGTCCGTTTTTGTTCTTGGCATGAAGATTCAATGGATTCAGCCAATGTTTTTAATTCTTTGACTTCATGGGAAACACTGGCGAGGCTAATAGATTGAGACGACATCTCTGTTTTTACTTTTCCAACTCCTAGTTGGATTCTATTGGATTGTCCAACAATTTTGCTTAAAGAATTTACCGTTTCGTTTACATGGTTCACTCCGTTACCCACTGCCATGTTACTTTTTTCGATTAGATTCTTTATGTTTTTAACTGAAATTTGAGTTTTATCTGCTAACTTTGAAATTTCTTCCGCTACAACAGCAAACCCTCTACCCGCATCACCAGCGCGTGCTGCTTCAATACTTGCATTTAATGCGAGTAAGTTGGTCTGTTCCGAAATATCTGTAATTAAGTCAACAATTCCAGCGATTTCGCCAGTGACGGAACGAATTTCTACCATTGATGAATCTGTGCTGCGAATGGACTGATTCCCTAGGTTGGCAAGGTTTGTAGATGCGATTGATTCATCTGAAAGTTGTAATAGTTCTTTTTCAATGCTAATAATGGAATCTTCAATATTTTTAATTTCTTCTGCGATTTTAAAAATATTTTTGGTCTCATCAGAAATGGATCCAAACATGATTTCAAAGGAAGAAGAAAGTTCTTCTAATGAGGCTGCAGATTCTTCTGAAGTTGACGCTAATCCGGATGCATTGTCGGAAACAGAAAGTGCATCTTCTTTTAATTGATTGGAAACCTTTTCTACTTCCTTAACGGAAAGTTTCAACTGATTCATGATCTGATTTAATTTTTTTAAGAATTCATTGATGGATGTTGTAATTTCACCAATTTCATTGTTTCCAAACTCTGGTAATTGTTTTGTTAGATCGGCGTCACCACTGGACAATTCATTGATCTTTAGCAAAACTTTTTTGAGAGGGTTGTTGATACTTTGAAAAATCGTAAGTATTAATAATATTGATAGACTTAACGTGACAACGACTATGATGATATTGGTCATTCTTTGTAACTTTTGTTCTGCCAGACGTTCTTGAATTAAATTTTCAAGAATCAATATGGAAGAACTCTGTATTTCTGCACCGATAGAGGTTCCTTTATGGATTGTTGTAAATAAAGAATCTGCCGATTTTGGTTTTGCGTTTTCTTTCAGAAATATACTTTTTAGTTCTTCTATGTATGATTTACATGCGGTATTTGTTTTTGAAATATTAAGTTGTATTTTTTCGGCATGTTTTGGTGCATTTTCTAAACTTTTTTGATTTGATTTGGCAATATTGGTACAAACAACTTCAATTGCATTGATTGAGATGACAGCCTTAGTAAAACTTGTATCGGAAAAGTTTTTTTGATTTTGGTTAGAACCTAAATATTCATCCCTAATGACTTCCTTAAGCAGGGCTACATTTTTCCATAGTTCCGGTATTTGGAATAAGATAATTTCCATTTGGTAATAAGATTCGAGTTCAGGATCTAAGATGAGATGGGAGTGGTCTCCGATTTTAATTGCTAACTCTTGAGTATCATTTAGAAAGTTTCTGCTTGTTAGTTGGTCAAAATTATCATATTTTAAATAGGATTTCCATCTTTTGATTTCGATGGTATCTTCAGTTAATACCTCTGAACGAATGATATCAATTGATCCTTTTTCAATCAAAGGTTTCAATGTATTTGTTTCTTCCTGGCCTATCTTTAATCTTTTTAAACCTTCCTGAAATGTAAGATAAACTGGTTTGATGATTTGGATTCCTTTTAACTCTTTGCTAGTAAATTCAATATTTTCGTTTTGTAAACGAACGAATAAAGCAAGTAAGATGAGTAAAAATATAAAGATAGGAAGGGGTAGAAGAAATAATCTTAACCGGATAGATAGATTGGAATAAAATTTTGACATAGGAATTCTCCCGTCCTCTGTGATGAGCCGGATTGAATTATGGACTTTTTTTAGAAATTGAAATTACAAAAAGAGTAAGCTTTGATTTTTTTTAGAATTTTTCAATGGAAAGACAACGAATTCCAGGGGAGGCGAATTCGGAATTGTCCTAGGTTTCTATTATTTAGACAAAATGGAAATCTTACCCGACACTGGTTCTTTATAATGTCTTAGTTTTGCAGCGGTTTGATGAATTTGTTTTCAATTCTTGGCAATCACTGGAAGATTTGGTCCGCAAAGAATTCACAATTACACCTAGTAGATTTACAGGGGTAGATTCGATTGAGGGGCTGAAACTAGAAATTTCCAAGGATTTTTACATAGTGCTTGGAAGATTTTGAGTCTGAGTATAACATAGAAAAATGAAAAACTTTCCTCTTATTTCAGCCGCGATAATTTTTTCCTTATTTCAGTGTTCTTCATCCGAAGAACGAATCATTCAAAACAAACAGGTTTTATTTGAGAACTGTATGGAAACTTTTCAAGATGAGTCGAAGTGTAATCAACTCCTTACTAAGTCAGAAAATGATTTAAAAACGGAGGAAGATAAAAGAAAAGCACAACGAGAGGCTCTGACTGAAGAAGGTTACAATGGTTTAAAGATTAGAGAAGTTATGTTAGAGAGACTTCAGAAACAAACTCGAATTTTTGTAAAAGAATATTTGGGTGAGCCAGATAGAATCATTTATAGTGGTGATGGAGATGTGTTAGTTTACACTCGTCCCATTTCTATTTATGAACCTGGTGCGGAACCTGACGAGGAAATTTATATTTTCTTCAAACGAAACTTAGTGCGAACCGTAAACGTAGTGAAGCCTGCGAGTGTTAGAGCTCAAGGATTTAGCTGGGGAAAATGGTTAAAAGGATCAAAGAAGAACCAAAACGAACAAAAAGGTTCAGATCAGTTGGAAGAGAAATAAAAAAATAGAGTGGGGGCTCCCACTCTATTTATATTTAAAATGGTTTTCAGTGACTACTTAGTAATAAGTAGGTGCTGAAAAAACTACTTTTGATGTAGCATCGGCAGTTGAAGTAAACGTCAACGGGTCTTTGAAAGCATCAACAGCTGCTGAAGCAGTTGCATATTTGTTTTCCGCAATGTTACATTTCAACTCATTGTATTTTTTAATTACACTTGTTTTGATAGTAGCATAATCGGCACCAATGGCTTGGTTGTCAGCAATAGTCACAAGGGAGCAGTTGGCACCTGCATCCAATTGAATTTTTGCTCCAATACAAGAATTGATAAGACCAGCAGATACTAAACAGTCTGCTTGTGCTCCAACTGGTGCATGAGGATTTGACACTAAGTAAGTAAGAAGTGTAACATCTTCATTTTTTTTCGTTGAAGACTCAGCACAACCTACAAATGACACTGCAGTCAAAGCTACCATGATTGCCAGGGAGACGAATCCGGATTTTGATTGATTGGATTTCATATTTTATTATTCTCCTTTTCCTTAGAATGTTGCAACGATACCTAAAGTTACACCGTGTTGATGCGATTGAGGTTGCCCTTTTTCGTCAGTGAAAACTTGACCTTTTGCTTGGTCTCTTCTGAGGTCAACTTTGATGATAATGTTGTCTCCGTAGTAGTAAGTAGGTGTGATTGTAAAAGTTTCGGCGCTTCCTAGGTAATACTTGGTGTTGTTATATCCAAGGCTACCCATGTATTGAAGGTCATGTCTTCCTGCAGTGTTGTTACTCACGCCAAGAGGACCACCGTTTCTTGAATCATCAATTCTTTCGTAACGTCCAGCAAGTGCCCACTTATCAGTAAACTTATATCGGAACCACAAACCGTATGTTTTGTAAACACGTTTTGCGTTGCTGTCATCGCGAGTAAGAGATACTTTTGTTGTTCCTGTTCCGTCAACATCAACTTGAGTTGTTGGGTCAGTTAAAGTAGCCGCTGCTCCACTTTTATCCCCTTGAGTATAGTCAAAGGATATAAGAGTTTTGTCGTTTGGAGTGAAGTTCAAAATCACGTTGTTAATCAACCAATAGTCGTTTTGGTAACTAGCACGTTTTGCGTTGATTGGTGTTCCATACACTTCGTTCATCCAATAATCTCCGTTGGATGGTCTTGCGTAAGTAACGTCCACGCCATAAAGTGTGTTCCAAGTTACTTTAAGTTTATCAGGAACAAGGTCATAAGAAACTTGTGTTCCTACCGCTTTATTCTTGTTAATACCATCTTGGTAAACAGACATGTTTCCGTTGTTTACACGGGAAATATCTGAACCTGTTCCACCCACACTATTGTATAGATAAAAACCTAAGTTTAGTCTGTCTGTAACAGCCAAGTTTGCTCTCGCACCAGTGTTGATGAAGGGGATTGTGTTAAAGAATATGTAACCTATCGTGTAAGTTGGGTTATCCTTTGATTCCAAAAGTTCATAACCAATGTGAGTGGCCATTTTACCCATATCAACAGTCATACCTTTTAATACTGGGAAATAAAATGAAACATATGCTTGTTGGAGCATGTTCATGTTCACAGTACCATTGGTTTGGTTGTAAGGTGCTTCTTGATAGACGTTGTTTTGACCGTTTTGGAAAACAGTTCTAAAACCCCAAGGGCTATCTTTGTCCGCAATTTTTTGCAAATCTAGTGCTGCTGCTGCGACACCGAATTGTTTATTTTGCGTGTTGAAAGTGCCTGTAGTATCACGTTTTGCACCTTCCACGTTGTTTGCAGTATACATATAGAACACATCTACGTAACCGGAAACATTGATCTTATCGTACCAAGATTTTTCTTTTGTCTCGCCTTGAGCAAAAAGTGAACTTGAAACGAGAAGGGCAACCGAAGTTGCGAGAAGAGTATATTTATTTCTCATTTGCCATTTCTCCTATGTGAACTTGTTGTGCAAGTTGTGTACCAGGTTGGCGGATTCAAACCCGGCTTAAGGAAGAAAAAAATAGAAACAGTGTATTTGAATGGGTTCTAGAGGAAAAAAAATTAGTTTTTGATTAATAAAGAAACAATCCCAGGTTTAAAGGGGAAAGGAACTAGAAATTAATTGATCAAATTGCTTATTAAATCAGCAGAGTGACGTAATAGTCTAGAATATTCATTTTCTTTAGGCGACTGTAGGACAAGGTCTAGGAGCTGGTTTAGAATGATTCCATAATTAGTTTTGGGCAAATCAGGGAAGGATTCGGAGAGATGGTTCCCGTTGAAGAGCAAATCTGTGAGGAGGAGGGGTGGGTTTTCTTCCCAAATCCGGATCATCTCTGAGGTATTTGCTCCAAAGATGGGGCTCAAGTTTTGGATGAATTGGGAATCTACTGGAATACGTTTTTGGAAATGGCGTTTAACGGGCGCTAAATAGTCTTTTTTTAAAAGAAAGGAATCAGTCGTATTTAAATTCTGTTTTGTTTCCCATCGCGATAAAAATTCAAAAAACAACAGACAGTCTTTGGTATTTTGACCAGAGAATTTTAATGTCCTTAATATGGTTTCTAAATCTTTAGACGGAATTTCTCCGAGTAATGCATAAAAGGCAAATGCCAATTGCATTCCTGTTAACTCTTTAGAGATTGTATCCAATCGTTCTAAAATAGGTTTGTTAGGAACAAGTCTGTTGGAAAGATTTGTTAGAAAAATTTGAAAGATATTTTCTTCTGCTAACAATTGGATCATTCTAGAAGGTTTTGATCCTAAAAAGGATTTTAAAACCTCATCTTGAAATCGTTCTAAAGAAATTTTTTTTGTAATATGTTTGGTTTGATGAATTGCGTTTTTTGTTTCTCTTTCAATGATAAAATCCAAAGTACTTGCAAATCTTAAAGCTCGAATCGGGCGTAAACCATCTTCGGTAAATCTTTTGATAGGATCACCAATCGTACGAATGGTTTTTTGTTCGATGTCTTTCTGTCCAAAATGTTCATCCACAAGAACACCTGTTTTGATATCGAATGCTAATCCATTCATTGTAAAATCTCTTCGTTTCAGATCTTCAGATAATGTAGTTCCGAATTCTACATGGTCTGGCCTTCTACCGTCAGTATAATCTTTGTCGATTCGGTAGGTTGTAATTTCATAATTGATTTTATCCAAAACAACTGTGACAGTACCGTGGTCAATTCCGGTATCGATGACAGTTCGAAAGAGTCGTTTGACTTGGTTTGGTTCTGCATTTGTAGTTAGGTCAAACTCTTTTGGTGTTTGGCCCATTACCAAATCTCTGACAGATCCACCAACAAGGTAACATTCAAAACCTGCATCTTTCAATGCAGAGTCAATTTGAAATAGATGTTTTAAGTTTTGATCGGGAACTAAGGATTGAATGTCTATTGGCAATTTCTACATTTGCCTCTAAAAACAATTTCAACGGATTCTGTGGAAAAACCTTTTAATTGTTTGGCGGAAGGAATTCCGTTCCAAGGATCATCGATACATTCGATTTTACCACAATTATTACAGATAAGGTGGCCGTGTGCTTTGGATACAATATGGTTCCCATCAGACTTTAACTCAAAATAGGTGACACGATCTGTGGAATGAAGGGAGTTTAAAAGATTTTTTTCTTCTAAATCAGATAAGGCGCGGTAGATGGTGACACGATCCCAAGACTCCTCTTTGGGGAGTTTTTCCATGATTTCCTGATGGTTTAACGGTCTAGGAGAATCTTGCAGAATCGACAAAACATGTTCTCGGTTTTTGGTAACCTTAAGTCCGATTTTTTTTAGAATTTGAGAAGGATCTCCAGCCATGATTTGTTTATCCTGTGGTGGGCGAAGATTGTCTATTCTAAAATCACGTTTGTTTTCCAGATTTCCCAGTACCGAATTCCCATTCGAGTATGAACTTGTAGAAACTCTTCAATTTGTATTCCTTTGTTTTTTTCAACAATCACAGGAGCAATGCCTAAATCTAACCTTCGGTTGAGAATAGTGTCGATTTCTTCCTTTGCTAATTGAGTTACCTTTTCGCAGACTTCTTTTCTCTCGATGAGTTGGGTTTTGTTTTTTTCGCAGAATGTTGCCGACTGGAAAGAGGATCCCGATTCTAACAAATCATCTAACTGGCGAGTGGCCGATTTTTTACAATTGTATAAAAACAGGATTAGAATCAAAAAGGAAAATAGATTCAGGAAATTCTGCATTTGGTCAATCAATCCTTTGCATCTTGGGCAAGATTTGCTAGTTGGTCTGCTCTGGTGTTTTGTTCACGCGGAACATATTGGATTTCAAAATTTTGAAAGGATGTTTTTAAAGACTCGCATTTGTTTTTAAAAACAAGTAAGTCTTTATTTTTAACTTTATATTCACCTTTCATTTGTTTGACGACAAGTTCTGAATCCAATCGAAATCTGATTTTCTTGATATTCTGTTTAATGGCTTCTTCCATTCCGCGAAACAGGGCCTGCCATTCTGCCACATTGTTCGTCGCGGTTCCAATTTTTTCAGATAAAAAAAAGAATTCGATTCCATCATTGTTTTGGAAGGAAACCCCAATGGCAGCTGGACCTGGATTTCCGCGGGAACTACCGTCACAATAAATGAAGGTGGTATCTTTCGTTGACATAGCCGACAGTCTTTTTTGTGTTCTCTCTTCAACCAATCAAAAACACGAACTGAATTTAAAAAAAACATTTGGATTCTGATTTATTAAGGACTTTTTCGGCGGGCCGTGGTAGATGGAGCGTATTGGGTGGCGGGTGGATAACCCCACCCAGTCTAGATAGGGCGGGGACATCTACCTAAAAATCCCAACCTCCCCTAAAAAAGGAAATTCCATGACCGAACGGGGATTTGGTGCCCTTACCATGTTTGAAAACCGCCTTCGCAAACTAAAGAAGGAACGCGAAAAATGGGCAAAACGAGAATCAGTTGAATGTTACCGAATTTATTCAGAAGACATTCCTCAAGTATCTTGTATTTTAGATCGTTATCCCAGAGGTTTTGTTTTATATGATAAAAGTTCCTTACGATTTCAGGCAGAAGAAGGCCATGACGAAAGGTTTGATCGTATCGCTTCTATTGTTCGCGATGTATTCCAAATACCCGAAGATCAATTATTTTTAAAAAGACGTAAAAAACAAAAGGGTTTAGACCAGTATGATAAATTATCCATCGAAGGGAACTTTGAATGGGTTAAAGAATCCGATTTGGAATTTAGAATCAACCTTTCTGATTATTTAGACACGGGCCTTTTTTTAGACCACCGTACCACACGAGATTGGATCAGAAAGGCTTCAAAAGGAAAATCCATACTCAACTTATTTTCTTATACAGGTGCATTTTCCGTTTATGCTGCGTCAGGTGGTGCCCAAAAAACCAAAAGTATAGATCTTTCTAAAACTTATTGTGAATGGGCGTTAAAAAATTTAGAACACAATGGATTCAAATCAGCGAATCATCAAATCGTAAATGCTGATATTTTACAATGGGTGGAAGAGGAAACAAAAAATCCTAACCGGGAACGATATGATTTAATTTTTTTAGACCCACCAACATTCTCTAATAGTAAAAAAATGTTTGAGGAATGGGATGTACAAACTAAACACAGAAACCTTCTTTTGTTATTATTAACAAAGTTTTTAACTGATGATGGAGAAATTTGGTTCTCTACAAACTTTCGAAAGTTTAAAATGGAAGTGGCAGACGAAGAATGGAACCAACGTGGGTTTCAGTGTACGAATCGTACGAAAGAATCCATCCCAAAAGATTTTCGGGATGAAAAAATCCACCAGTTATTTTTAATCCAACCAGAACCTAAGGATTGAATTTTAATATTTAACAAAAGGGTCAATACGTTCGGCAAGGATCCTTCTGTTTTCGCCCGACTGTAAAGATAGAATTCCTCTCATAATGGCTTGGCGTTCGTTACTATCTTGTTTGGCGATTACTTTAAGTTGATTGGAAATGGGTAATAAAATTAAGTTGGCAAATGAAATTCCATAGAAGGTTGCAATAAAAGCCGTAGCAATTCCTTGCCCGAGAACTTTGGTTCCTCCATCTAGATTTTCAAGGACAGTCACAAGCCCAAGAACCGTTCCTATAATTCCCACTGTTGGCGAAAATCCAGCAGCGGTTTCGAAGACTTTTGCTGATTTTAAATCGTTTTTTTCTTCTTCCTCATGGGCTTCCCATAAAATTTCTTCAATGGTTCTTGGGTCGGAACCATCCACAATCAATTGAATTCCTTTTTGTAAAAATGGATTATCCAATTTTTTGGCTTCATCTTCCAAAGATAAAAGTCCATCTTTTCTAGCCTTTTCCCAAAACCGAAAGAAAACAAGTTTGAGATCATTTTCTTTTTTTCTAGAAAGGACAAATTTGACGTCTGTAACTGCTTTTGTGACTTGGGATATGGAATAGGATGCAAATGTAGCACCTAACGTTCCTCCGACGATGAGTAACATGGCAGGTAAATGAAAGAATGAACGTAAAGACGCACCTTCAATCAAAATGGCTACAAAAACCGATAAAACGGCTGCGAGGATTCCGAGTATTGTGGAATGGATCATTGGATTCTTGCCTCTCTCACATCAGGTCGAACACTCAACCTTCTAAGTGAATCTTTTTTTTCTATAACTTCGTTCTTTAGTCTTTCCCAAATCACAGAGTTTGGGTTTTCTCTGATTTTCATCGATATAATAGGCTCTACTTCTTTCCAATTCTCTTGGTTGATAAAAAGTCGAACGCGAGCTAACTCTAGTTCGTTGGCTTGGTCAACTTGATTATTTAATCGATAAAATCGTTCCAATGAACTCATTGTACGAAGTGCATTGTTCCAATCTCCAAGTGATTCAAACATAGGTATTAGTGAGTTCCAGGCAAATTCCTGAAATTCAGTATCTGAACTTAAATCTTCGAGGATGGGGATGTATTCTGCTTCTGGTGTTGTGAATTTTAAGCTATTAAATGCAATTCTTAGTAAGTCAGATTTTGGAGGTTCAAATTTTCTGGCAATTGCGATTGAATCTAATGTTAATTTGTTTTGGCCTAACGTGTGATAGAATCTCGCATATTCTGCAAAGGATTCGTAATACAAATGTTTGATCTCTAATGCGTCTTTTCTTAGATCTCCAGAAGAATATTTTAATACGGAATCCAATGTGCTCACTACCTCTAAAGTTGTGGCATTATCTAATTTTTCGGCGAAGTATTTAAGTTTCCAATCTGCAGGAAGTGAATTTGCGAATCCAATTTTTGAATCCAAATAACTTGGATAATAAATATCAAAATTCCAATAAGATTTACGGCTTAGAAGTGAAAGAGCATTGATGTGATGGAATTGATTTGTTTTGTTTCGTGTTGTAACAATTAGAAATGGGTGTTGTTCCTGACTTAGTCTTTCAATGTAAGATATAATTTGTGATTGGTTTGAACTGAGTCCCAATACAACAGTTTTTCCCTTGATTTCTGAACGTTTCGGTAGGAAGGGGTTCGATGCAAAAGGCAAAACAGATTTATAAAAAATATATTCTTCATTATTAAAAGAAATATTTGTAATTGCAAAAGGGATTGGATCAAAGATTTCTTTTTTGGAAAATGGAGAGTTGGTTCGTATGGTCGGAGGTGAAAAGAAAAGTAAAACGATTATCGTCGCCATGGCCAACATCAAAATTCTTGGTAATCGAACAATGTGTCTTTGCATCAAGTAAGGGTAAACTAGAACAGGGACAAACAATAGTGCAGAGATAGTTCGGATTCCCATAGGTAAATTCCAAAAGTATAACAAAAAGGAAAGTCCAAGGTAAATACTTGTTTCTAGCCCCACTAACATATATTCTTTGTATGCGGTTTTGTTTGGTTTAAAAAATCCAACAATGGAGCCAGTGATGATACAAAGTGCTATAAAAAAAGAACTCCAATAGGTTTGGTAAATAAAAAAGAAAAACGCAAATAACAGAGCTACCCTACCAATTAAAAAAACCGCCTTTGTTTCTTTTTTTAACCCACCGAGTAGAGATAACACTCTTCCGAAGATAACTGAAAAAGATACGGAAAGGATGAGTGGAATTTTTGGTCCTGGTTGGAAGTAGATATGTAAAATACAGTATGAGATTAGAAGAGATAGAGCAGATCTGTAAAAAGGTGCAAATAACGGATGTTTACCGATTTTGGATCTTATTTTATAAAATTTGCTCGAATAGGGATCTCTTTGCACAAATGTGCTGATTAGATAAAGAGACAAAAGGATGTAAAGAACAGCTAACAAAACTTTCATGGAATAGTTTTGGTTGGGTTCGAATAGAGAATAGAACGTAAAAGCTGTGACACCAAGCGCAAAACTTAAAAAACGAAAATCACGTAAAGATCCACCGTAAATACCTACACAGAACGCGGAAAGAACTCCACTGAGTAAAACCAATTCAAAGGAAAAGATATAATCGATTAAAAACTCAGCAGAATTAGGTTTCAAAAACCAGAAAATTTGTATGGCAGCTACAACTAAAAGCGCAGTCGCTAAACTTACGGGTAACGTGTGTTTGTATTTGCGATAAATAAACCCTACTGAAAAAGAAATCACAAGAAGGATTTGTAAAACAGGATAAGCTGTATCTGTACGATCAATTAATGCAAGTTCAGATCCGGCTACATAGAAGAATAGAGATAGCACATAACCAATGGATAGGCTAAGACTAAACTCGAGTGAGGGGAAGAGGCCGGTTTCCCAGAAACGTTTCCATTGAGAATCCATAGAATTTGCTACCAAGGTTGCCGTATGGGCTTCCTTCGGAAACTAAAGAAAATCTAATTTTATTTGGCGGTGCACAAAATGTTTGACCAAAACGCCCTATGTGCCGATTTTGACTATAACTATGCTCACGTTTTTATCTATATCGTTTTTGGTTCTTTACGGCTTTGATATTTTGGTTCTGTTCTACTTCGGGTTACACACCTACCTCATGGTGTTTTTGTATAGCAAATACAAACAAAACTGTGCGGAGGACGAAACAAAGATCCTTTCTTTAAAGGATAAAAACCTTCCTACTGTGACTGTCCAACTTCCTATTTTTAACGAATTTTATGTGGTAGATCGTTTGATCGAATCTGCATGTAACCTTGAATACCCAGCAAAAAAACTCCAAATCCAAGTTCTGGATGATTCTACTGATGAAACCATTGAAAAGGTTGCGACTCTTGTGGCTCAGTATAAGAAAAAAGGAATTTGGATCGAACACGTTCATAGAACCAACCGTAAAGGCCACAAAGCCGGTGCTTTGGATGAAGGGATGGCAAAAGCAAAAGGCGATTATATTGCCATCTTTGATGCTGATTTCACCCCTGATTCTGATTTCCTCCTTCGCACCATGGGATACTTCGAAGATGAATCTATCGGGATGGTTCAAACTCGTTGGGGCCATATCAACGAAACTTATAATATCTTAACCAAAGCACAAAGTTTTGGAATCGACGGCCATTTTATGATCGAACAAGTCGCAAGAAATGGTTCGGATCTTTGGATGAACTTCAATGGGACTGCTGGTATTTGGAGACGTTCTTGTATTGAAGACGCTGGTGGATGGGAACATGACACCCTTACGGAAGACTTTGATCTTTCTTACCGTGCCGAACTCAAAGGTTGGAAATTCCGTTATATCAAAGATGTGGTTTGTAAGGCAGAAATTCCTGCGACAATGAATGCTTACAAGGCACAACAATTCCGTTGGTGCAAAGGTTCCATCCAAACTGCAGTCAAACTCATCCCAAGGATTTGGAAATCCAAAGAATCTTGGAAAATCAAAGGTGAGGCAATCACTCACTTAATCAATTATTCTGTTCACCCACTCATGATCATCAATATCCTACTCACCGCTCCTCTCCTTTTGATGGAATTTTGGGCTGGATTTAAGATGGATGACCTCCCTATGGAGATTCTTTTCGGATCGGCAGCGGTTCTCTCCATCGGATCCATGGGTCCTGTGATTTTTTATGCATATTCCCAAAGAGAAATCCACAAAGATTGGAAATCCAAATTGGTTTACCTTCCCATTCTTGTGATGATAGGAACAGGGATTGCTGTCATGAACACATACGCTTGGGTGGAAGCAGTTTTTGGCGTCCAATCCGGTTTCAAACGCACTCCAAAACTCAGAATTGAGAAAGAAGGGGATAGTTTACAGGACAAAATCAAGTATGTTGTTCCTGTGGATTACCGAGCTTTCCTTGAATTTTTTATGGGTGCTTATTGTGTATTTTGTATTTATTTATCCTTTTTGGTTGGAAAACCTTATATGATTGGTTTCATGGTTCTCTATTCCATTGGATTTTTCTATGTCGCTTACCTTTCTGTCGCGGAGTCGTTCTGGAAATTCAAACCAGCGACCAAAGCAGAAAAGGAACTTCGTGCCATCGCTTAAGGAAAGAGCAATGGTACTTACTTGACGAAACCTTTCCTTCCAAAAAGCTGTAAATTCAACCTAGGTTCAGGGGTCATCCATGAGTGAAAAAGTCTACTGCGCGAACTGTTTGCATTGTGTTGTCGTTCGCCAATACGAATCGGAGCAAGATAAATACATTCTTCGAGTCAAATGTAACAAGAAGAAATGGTCAAAACGTTCCGGTGAAGAAAAACTTTATAAATACTTTACTGTAGCTCGTCGTATGCAAACAAACTGCGAGTATTATGAAGAAATGGGAGAGATTCTACCTTACATCAAGAATTTGAAAAAAGAACTCCCAATCAAAGACGAAATCTACATGGTGAAAGCCGTCTAAATCATTACCGGCGTGTTGTTTCCCAGGTTACCTCGCGCCTTCGCTCGCAAATTTCATAAAACTGAAAATAAAAAAGAACGGACGATCCAGGGTCAATTCCTGATCCCCGTTCCTGCGGGCAGCGTTCTCTCTGATTCCTATCCCACTCGAGTCACCCACGGCCAGGTTATGCTTGCACATAACGGGAAGAAGGTGCTTGCTCCTGTCAATGGGGTAGCCAGTCTCACATCAGATCAAAAGTACTTTCAAATCAAACAAGATGGGTCCTGGTCAACTTCTTCTCCTTTCCAATCCAAGAAGTATGATTTACCTTCCTTATTAGAAGCATTTGATACCGGTGCCTTAAATTCCTTAGATTTAATTGAAACTCCGCTTAAGGACTACTTTCAAAAGTTTAACAAAGATTCTGCGTTTAAAATTGTTTTATCACCATTTTGTAGATACCAACATTTAAACTTTGAGGAAATGATCCTTCGCGATATGAAGGATGCATATTTATCTTTTATTGAGCAGTTACGTTTGATTTTTCCAAAAGCAGAGATATCTAATTTTTTTGAAGACCAAAATATAGATTTTGAACATCCGAATGGAATCCCCGAATATTTTTTACACAAACAATTTCACACTCCAGTGGACAAAACGAGAAAGTCACTCATTGGATACGAAGTTTTATTTTTAGGTGCCGAAACCATCTTTCATATTTTACGAAAGTTATATTATAACGAACCGTTTACCAAAAGACATTTAGCCGTTTTTTTAGTGGATCGTAAGGGCAGAATGGATTTGGAACCACGTCAGTTTTTTTTAACCAATGGCCAGTCCTTAGCTTTCATTCCAACAAACTTAGACAAACGTTATAAAATTGCTTCCTTTGAAACTGTTTTTGAGGAAGTAAAACCAATGGATGTTGGTTCACTTGGTTACTTTAACATTTACGAACATTACTCTATTACCTTATACGAAAAACTTCCAGCCACTAGAAAAGAATTCAGTTGTATTGATTGTATGGAGTGTAACAACTATTGTCCTACTCATGCAAATCCAGTTCAACTCATCAAAGGTAGAGTTGGAGAATTTGAAAAGAATCTTTGTGTGTCCTGCGGAATTTGTACTGTTTATTGTCCCTCAGGCATTGATATTCGGAAACGAATTGAAGGAGTTATGGTTTAACGGCCATTAGAGTATGTTGAAAAACCTTTATATTCTATCTGAAAATAGTTGGGGAGTAAAATCATCGGAAATTTTTGCCGATTTTTTCTATTTCTTAACATTGATGGGTTTTCTTGGTTACTCTCTTGCCCATGTACAACCCATTCCCATTTTGCCGATTGTTATCGCTTCCATTTTCACATTAGTATATTTAGGTTTTTGTATTCGTGCGAATCAATCACCGTATTGGTTGGGCCTTCTTTCTCAACTACTCATTATTTTTCTCATTCTACCAACAGCTTGGTTTCATCCCATTTTGTTGCCGGTATCATTTCTTTTTGCTTTAGTAACTCATTATTTTTTAGGCCAACAATACTCTTTACGAGTTCCGATTTTCAGTTTGGTTTTACTTTTTGTTTTGATTTGGGATACAGTTTTTTCTTTGCTTGGATATTCGTTTCGGACTCATTTGGAACTAACACCTTGGGCGGGGATTTCTTTTGAAAATTCTGTTCTTCCTTTGGCCTTCCCTTGGTTTAGTGTTACTCCTTGGAAGGGACAAGAGTTTTTGTCTTTTGTGGATAACCTTGGTGTTTATGCTTTTGTAGGCATTGCTTGGGTTTCCTTTCGCCGAACCGTTTTGCTTGGGTTTTTCCTGGGTTGGCTTTTTTTATTTTCTCTATGGGGGATCGGTTCGGGCAATTTGAGTTTCAATTGGGTTCTCTCTTATTCTGCGCTTGCCTTCTTTTTTCATATGAGTCCTGGTAGGAATTTTTACGGATCTTATTATGTTTCCTTACTGAGTTTTGTCATTTTGCTTCCCATTGCCTTTTTTGTGGGTAAAATGGGGATAAGTGCTGTTTTGGTCTTGGTTGTTTTTTTTCTTTTGGAAGGCTTACTTGTCAGGGTTTTTCTTGGAAAATAAGTCGATCTTGAAAAGGTGGGAGTAAGTTAATCATATGAATCAGCTTCTAGAGATTCTGGATCCTAAAAATATCATTTTCGACTTCAAAGCATCTACAAAAGAGGATGCCATTCGAAAGATGATCTCTCATATGGTCGCCACACAATCGTTAGATCAAACGTTTGAAGAAGAGACTGTTTCTTCTTTAATGAATCGTGAAAAATCAATGTCTACAGGAATTGGAAGTGGGGTGGCAATACCACACTGTTCGGTTCATTATGTAAACGAATTAAAATGTGCTATGGCGATTGCGCCGCAAGGGATCGATTTTGATGCTCTTGATCACGGTTTGGTTCAAATTTTTATCATGCTTATCGTTCCAAAGAACAAGTTTCAAGATCATATCAAAACATTAGCTTTGATTGCAAAAACACTCAACATTCCGGAAGAAAGAGAAAAACTCATCAAAGCCAAAAATTTCGAAGAAATCCAAAAGGCCTTCCTTTCCAAAAGTTAATCTAGTGAAGTCGGAAGTTTTCCGTTTTCTGTATTTCTTGCTACTGTTATCTTGTATTAGTAGTTTTGTTTCTGAGTTTCATACAAAAGATAAATCTTATTTGTATGCTGATGCAGGGATATCCGAAATTCAAAACAAACAAAATGATTTTTTATCCTCCTATGTTCTATTTTGGAAATCTTTGATTTTTGAATCCGGGGGTAAAACTGATAATGGAGAAACGGTTTATTCACATATCGGGGGCCGATTTTTTTCAACCCTTCACCTAGCAATTTTTAGCATCATCTTTGGTTCCTTTTTTGCTTTTGGATTTTCCCTTGCTGCTACATACTTTCGATCAAAAGTTTTATATGATTTTGTTTCATTTAGTTCAAATTTAATTCTCTCAACTCCTGTATTCATTGTCGCCATACTCTTGTTAATTGTATTTTTTTACCGCTTAGACTTATTTCCGCCTGGAGGGTATGAATTTGGTAATACTTACTATGTAGTATTACCTGGGATTACTTTAGGTTCTCGTATTTATGCTCGATTGTCTTTATACTTATTGCCTGAGATTCGTAAAGAAGCGGATTCAAAGTATGTTCAGTTATTGTTAACAAGGTCTTATCCTTGGGGTCACATTATTGGTAAGGAAGTTTTTTTAAAAGTGTTACCAATTGCGTTAATCCTTTTGGTTCTAGATTTTGGGTCGCTTTTGTCTGGAGCGATGGTTGTCGAAGAAATTTTCTTTTTCCCTGGAGTCGGAAAGTCTTTGTATTATTCGATTAAATCGATGGATACTCAGTTACTCGCAACTCTTCTCATGTATTCTGGAATTTTATTTTATGTTTTGAATCGGATTGGATTTTATCTGCAGCGATTCTTTTCGGGTGGGATATGAAGTTAAAAGTTCCTACCTTGATAAGATTTTTCTTTTTTGGATTGGTATTTCTTGGAGTGATTTTGTTACCAGCACCCACTCATGTAGATTTAACAAATAACAACTTACCAATCTTTTCCCCTGATTTTTTTGCAGGTACGGATAGATTGGGTCGAGATAATTTTGCTTTGTTTTGTTACGGTTCATTGTCTACGATTGTTCTTGTGGTTCCTGCGCGAATTTTTACCATCTTTGTTTCTTTTTTATTGTCTGCGTTTTCCCTATTTTTTCCTAAACGGTCTGACTTCATTCTTTCTGGGATTGTTTCTGTTTCTCTTGCCATACCTTCATTACTTTCGGCTTTGGTTGTGATGAGTTTGTTGCCCGAAAATCCTTTTGCAATTTTTATTGCGATTCTTGTTTCTGATTGGGCATTGTCTTACGAAACGATTACGGCCAAAATCCGCGAAATCAAACAAAGTCCTTATTTGTCGGCCTCATTTTGTATGGGAGCAAAACCTTATCAATTGGTGCTTTTGCATTACCTTCCGGCCCTTAAGGATATGTTTGGGTTTTTATTTTTTTCGGGTCTACCGGCTGTTGTGATGACTACGGCCTTATTTTCTTATTTAGGAATTCAAACATCGATTGGCGATACAGGCCCCGGGCTTGGAGAACAGATCTCATTTTCGAAAGATTATTTTGACAAGTCACCTGTTTCCGTTTTGCTTCCGGTAGTTGCCATTTTAACTTTGGTGTATTCTTTGGGATCTAACCAGAAAAAGAATGAAACATAAAATTTCAGCATTATTCATCATTTTGGGACTTTTGTCCAACGTTCTGCCAATATATTCCATTGATGATTATTATAATTTTCCTAAACAAAGTTATAAAGGTAGTATTACCTATGAATCAACTCGCAATTTATGTTTGTTTTCCTTTGTCGCAACGAGTCCCGATCCAACTAAAGAATATTTAGTCAAAGGTATTCCATCTGTTTTGATTTCTGAACTTCGGAATTTAGAATACACTTATGTGGAACACCCAAAGGCAAATGTAGTTTATCATTCGTTTGGTGATGCTCCTGAGATGACCCTTCAGGAGAAAATCGATGCAGAATCTCCCAATGTCAAAAGGAAGAAAAAAGAGATTACCAGTGAAAAGGATTTGGATGACCTTCGGTCTGGAAAAAAACAACTGGCTCCGGAAAAAGATCCTCGTTATATAAAAGTTACGCTGAAACAAATCTGGGATAGGCGAGCTCCGACTCCTGATGAATCATTTGGTCTTGCTTCTAAATTGAACTGTGACTATATGATCACCGGTTCCTTTGAATCCAAAGACAATGAGCTGATCACTAAAGTTTTTCTTTACGATGATTTTGAAGGTAAAACTATTCCTTTTGAGCATAAAACATCAGTAATTCGAGCTTACCAAGAAATGGCTCCACTTGGAGAATCTATTCGAGAAAAATTACAGGGAAAAGAAACTACAACTGTTGAGGTTTCTGCTTCGGGAGAAGAGGGCGCACTTGTCTATCTAGACGGAATTTATTTGGGAAAAACTCCCATGGTTGGTAAAAAATCTCCAATCGGCAAACGGTCGTTATTCGTATTTAAGGAAGGATTTCATCCTTATAAACAGGAAGTTCATTTAGAGAAGGGAAAAACTCTCGCACTCGATGTTAAACTTTCATTGAAGTTAAGTAGTTCCTTGATTACCGTTAATTCCAATGTTGAGTCCGATGTATATTTTGGGATTCAATATTTAGGAAAAACACCGTTGAGTCGAGTTGCCATTCCTTCTGGGATGAACCGGTTGCGGGTTTCCAAAGAAGGTTACATTGATAGCTTTCGAGCAGTAGATGCCAAGGACAACGAAGAGGTGGTTGTTGATATAGAAATGAGAGAAGGAAAAACAGATGTTTATTATAAAAATAAACAAAACGTGTTTTTGGATCACACTTATAAAGACTTTGCCACTTACTCGCTGTATGGTTCTCTTTTGTTTTATGCAAGTTATGTTTATTTGAACTATGCATCAAGGCAGGCTTATTCGGCTGCTAGATCCGAGGTAACGCTTGTTAATGGTCTTGCCATTACTTCTTTTTATCAAAATAATCCTAATGAGTTTTTCTTTTGGTATGGGGTGCAAAATTCTATCATCGATGATGCCGAATCAAAAGCTAGAAATTTGAAACGTGTTGCCGGCACACTTCCTATGGAAAATCGCAGGGATCGCCAATTGGTTGCAGGGCCTATGGTCATTATGATGGGGATTATGCTCGTATCCGCAGCTACATTTTATATGTTAGGAATCGATGAGGAAACTTTAGAGTTTGGTTATATACCTTTGAACCCTTCTTCGGTCAGTTACGGGCAGACATCGCGTGAAGGGTATGGCTACATGCAGTTTAACGTTAGGTATTAGGGAATATGATCACCCCGCCCTGATTGTAGGGTGGGGAACTAGACCCGCCACCCAATGACTTCCTTCTATCACAGAGCCCTCATTCCATCAAACAGAACTGCAATCATTCAAAATATTTTTCCCATAAGTTCATGTTTCTTCTACACATAAACCTATACAGCAGAACAATAACTCATTCAACCACCAAACAACCCCCATCCGGTTTCTCACATCAAACAAACTTTAAGATAGAAAAGAAGAGGTTATTTATTTCTATCACAGAAACAGTAAAATCCAACTCAAGTATACCGCCATGCAATCTAACAATCAATAGTTGAACAATTCGTTTCCAGAATTCCACCAACAATCATCCGTTAACCTTTTTGTTATCACCGCCAAACATTCGCTACTCGCCACATTCTTCTTTCTCTGCCTTGACCCGTATTATGTCTCATTACCGCTGCTAACGAACCACAAATCATATAAAAAAATCTTATCT
>NZ_RQFG01000021.1 GCF_004769235.1 Leptospira kanakyensis
ATCGCAACTTCGTATAACAACGGGGAAACGCTGCGCTTCGGCACTTACGGCCTCGCTTGGCCTGCGGCACATTCCCTTTCTGTCACTCGCTCGCATACGCAAGCTACGTGCCAGTCCCTAACGTCCCGTTAACGGGACTCAGGGTCAGGGAACGTCGTCTCCCCTAGTTCGTTATGCGCAAATATTCAAAATAAAATATGATAATAACAAAACTTAGAAAACTTATTGCTGATAATCCTCTATCTCAATACGTAATTTACAATTATATTATTAATCCAATAATTGGATCTATATTTACTTTTATTATTCTTACTCTTTTTATACCATTGGTTTACAAAAAAAAATTTTTTAAATTTCTAAAATATAATATTGATGCACAAAAAATTATTACGAATAAAAACTGTGACAGGAATATTCCCAAAAACAATATCAGAAGAATATACCCATTACTAAATACTTTTCATTGCACACAATTCACTAATACGGACTCAGGAACTGAGACCTATACTTGCAAAAAACATATTCTTGAAAATGTTAATATATTAATTAGTAATTTAGAAAACAATACAAGCCTAGAATTCCCATTAGAATTTGAAAAAAGTTTAAATACTGATTTTTCTTTCCTAGATCTAATACAAGGAGAGAATAAATATTTGAAATTAAAACTAGATCTACTCCAAGAATTAGATTCTAGAAAAATTCATTATTCGGTAGGATATGACCAAATCTTTTTTATAGAAAATCTTACGAACAAATACAAAGTAAAATCAATATTCTATAATTTTGGATCAATTTATCATATAAACTTCCTCAAAAGCTTTAACAATATAAATGAAGCTCAAACTTTTATTGAAAAAATTGAAAACCTATGTATTAAATGAATATCTGCGCATAACAGCGTCTACTCACTTCGCTTCGGCACTACGGCCTCGCTCGGGCTACGCCACATTTCCCTTCTGGCATTCGCTCGCATACGCAAGCTACATGCCAGTCCCTAACGTCCCGACGGGACTCAGGGTCGGGAAACATCGAGTAGACTAGTTCGTTATGCGCAAGCGGAAAGATTATTTCAGAGCGAAAATAGAAATTGACATTCATTGTATACACCCAAGTATATACATATGGCACATGCATCAAAAGTCTTTATTAGTGGAAATAGCCAGGCAGTTCGAATTCCAAAGGAATATCAAATTTCAGAAAAAGAACTATATATACAAAAAGTTGGAAATACACTTTTCCTTTTTCCTAAAAATGAGCCTTGGAAAGCTTTTGAAGAAAGCCTTAATGAATTCTCTGATGACTTTATGTCAGACGGTAGATCTCAACCTGAAAATCAAATTAGAGAAGAGTTTTAATGTATCTTATTGATACGAACATTTGCATTTACTCTATTAAAAATAAGCCTGAGTCAGTTGTTCAAAAAATAAAATCTATTGAGCCTTATCAGATTAAAATTTCATCCATTACTGTTGCCGAATTGGAATACGGTGCCGCTAAAAGTATTGATTATGCAAAAAACAAAAATACACTTATTAAATTCTTTTCTGCATTTGATATCATACCTTTTACAGACTCAGATGCTGAAATATACGGACACATAAGAGCCACGTTAGAAAAAAATGGGAAAATAATTGGACCATACGATCTTCAAATTGCCGCCCAAGCAATTTCAAAGAATCTAATTTTAGTATCAAATAATACAAAAGAGTTTATCAGAGTTCCAAATTTAAAATTAGAAAACTGGATTTAATTTTATATTTTCCGCCAGCGCATAACAGCATGGAGACGCTGCGCTTCGGCACGAGGCCTCGCTTGGGCTGCGCCACATTCCCTTTCTGTCACTCGTTTGCATCCGCAAACTCCGTGCCAGTCCCTAACGTCCCGTTGGGACTCAGGGTCAGGGAACGTCGCCTCCACTAGTTCGTTATACGCAATGCCCCAAATCTTATCTTTATGACTGTTTTGACATAGAAAAATAGGATACCAACTC
>NZ_RQFG01000022.1 GCF_004769235.1 Leptospira kanakyensis
CCATGATTAAAATTAACGGTCATATCTTCTAAGATTTTTTGCGTTTCTTCGGTTGTGAGTGTTTGCATAAAACAACCTCCATATGTTACCAGAAGTAACATTATTTGCTTTTATTTCAATAAAAATGTTGCCATTGGTAACTTATTTTTAAAATTTATACCGTGAAACGCTCCTCTTACCATCACGGGGATTTAAAAAATTCAATTATTAGGTCTTGTCACAAACTTTTACAGAAAAAAGGAGCCTCGGATTTTTCTTTAAGAGAAGTGGCTACACTTTCGGGAGTTTCTCATGCGGCAGTGTATCGCCATTTTCAGGACAAAGAAGAGGTATTAGAAATTCTTGCCTCCATAGGTTTTGATAGACTCGGGTCTTTACAAAAAAAAGTTCCACAAAATACAAAGGATCCAGATGGTTATTTTGTCAAACTAGGACTAGTTTATATCCAATTTGCTATTAAAAATCCAAATTATTATCGCCTTATGTTTCAAACAAAACGAATCAAGGAATCAAATATCTTAAAAAGATCAAAGTTGAAATCATATGCCATTTTAGTCCGAGGATGTAGGTTTTACTTAAAAACAAAAAGAAGAAACGAAAAACATAGGAGTTTTGCTCTTATGGCTTGGTCGCTCGTTCATGGTTATAGCAATTTATGCATCGAAACCGATTTCCCTGATACTGAAAGCAAAGCCCTAAAAAAAACTAAAGCAGAAATGGCTGAAGATATTTTAAGATTTTCGATCTAAATTGATCCCATCTATTTCTAGAGAGTTACCTCTTCAAACTTTTGCAAAAACTCTGTTTTGTCCCTAACAAATTTTTTCGGATTTTCTTTCCCATATTCGCAGTAAAAAACCATTTCTTGACCATCGTTTGCATTGGTACAGTTTTTGGCTTCGTCCAGTTTTAAATAAAAATTCCCTGTTTTAATATGTTTGTAAACTTTCAACGTAACCACCTTAATCAAACAAAGTTAAGAACTAAAAAACATACTGTAATTTGGCTAACTGATTAAGAAACAGAAATTCTTCCTAGAGGGAGCTTCGATTTTGTTTCTAACCATTGTTTCCAAATTAAATTTAAACTTCCATGTAAAGAATCTGGTGAAGACAAATTTGTAATTTGAAAATAGGTCGACTTTGATAGATTCTTACTACCCCAATTTTTAAACTCATCCCAAGGGCTTTTCTTTTGTACTCTTTTTTGTACCTCTATTGTACTACTAAAGGAAGCGTCATTTTTGTCCCAACCTGCATTGGATTTTTGGCGGATGGGGACTTGGGTAATTTCCATGCTTTTAGTCAATTTCTGCATTGGATTTTTTTCCAAGGATTCGGTATTTGAAGATGCGCTTTTTACAGATGGATTTAAAAAGATCGGTTTTAAAAATCGTCTTCTCCCATCGAAGCCAGTTTGTTCGAGTAAACCAAGTTTTTTCAGTGAGGAGATGAGTCTAGATACAGTATCATTTTTTAGCCCTAAGACTTCTCCGAAATAACGATTGGAGGCAAAACATCCTCCTTTATCGTGTAGGGAGACAATTTCTGCATACAATTTGGTTTGGCTATGAGAAAGGTTTAGGTTCTCAATCCAAACGGGAATCCAAATTCCTGTTCGATTTGTTTTCATTTTAGGTTCCTTCCGCCAAACGAACACATCTCCGGCTACGAGCGTTTGGTGGTTTTTTGCCAATACACTTTTAGTGTACACCTTCCCTACTCCATTTATCTCAAGTTTATTCGTATAAAAAATAAACCTTCGGTCATACTAGAGAAAAGAAAAGTTGGAAGTTCTTGACGAACGTCCCTCGGAACTTTTGTAAATTCCGGTTTGAACAATGACGGCATTGTGGTAGAGCCGTGTCCGGTTGTGTGACCCGAACGTTCCCTATATGTACAAAAAGGAAAATTCCGTCAAGCTAAAAATGAGACATAATTCTTGGGAGGTCTCATTAGAAACCGAGGTCTGGTTTTTTGTCTTTGGGGGGGGATTTTAGAGGAAATGGCCCCGGGTCGCTACCACACTTCCCAGGGCTTTTATTGTTCAACCCGGTTAAGGATTTATAAACAAACCTAACTCATACTCCAAAACAGTACAAGTTTTTTTTCTAAACTTCTCTTAAAAAAAGATCTCCTTTTTTGGTTCTCCGACTGACGAAGCCTAAGATGGATTATTTTTTGTACTTACGAATTGTTTCCTCTAAGATGGCTTTTTCATTTTGTAAGAGTGAGATTTTTTCCTTAATTTTTAAAAGTTTGTTTTTTAGATCTTTTAGTTCTAAGTTGCCTAGTTTTGGTTTTGTTTGTTTCGGTTTATTTGGTTTTAAGGGACGAACGTATTCACGTAAATCATTCCGTGAGGGGAAGTCTCCTTTTTTTTCGAGTCCTTTGATGAGGTAGTCGATCGCTTTTTTTCTGTTGGTCACATCTAGGGGAGCAATTTCTGTAAACAAACTTGTTGGTATTTGGAAGATGGGGTGGTTTTTATCGGTATTTAGATTTGTAGTGGACTCTTTTAAAATTTCTGCATGTGAGATCTTTGTTTTTACCCACTGAGCGGATTTGTTAATTCGTTTTGCCAGTTGTTCGTTTGTTTCTTTATGCCTATTTTTTAATTCTTGTAATGAGAGTGCAAGATCTGACTCAGAGAGGTCCTCTCTTTGTAGATTTTCTACTAATTTGATTTCGGGTAGTTTGGAAATGTCGATTTGTTCTACATTTTTTACAATGGCAAGAATTGTTTTTCGTTTGAGAAGTTTGTGTGCACGAAATCTTCTTTCTCCATTGATGAGCTCATACTTCCCTGATTTTTTTCTGACAACGATAGGTTGTAGAAGCCCGTATTGGGAGATTGATTCAGCCAATTCTCTAATTGTGGATTCGTTGAAAGTTTTCCTTGGGTTATTTTCGGTCAGGACTTGGTCTATAGGAATTTCTGTAGCGTTGTGATTCGATGTGGCCTCTTCTTTTAGGAATGGGTTCAGAGAAGATGTTCGGGCGCTTGCTCTGGAGAGGATGTCGGCTGGGTTATAGTTTGTTTTTGTTTTCATAAAGTTTTTAGGTACGCCGGCGTACCTTATTTTAATTTCTCCGCTAAAATTTCGAAAGCTTTCCAAGGAGCACTTCCTTCTTGTAGAGGTTTGCCAGTCTCTGTACGGTCCCGAATACTTTCGTTTTTTGGGATTGGTTCTAAAATTTTTAGCGATTTTATGGTATTTAGTTTTTCCAAAAGATCCATTTGTTTTTGCGAAGTTCCCCATTGTGAGGGGAGGATCATTACGGATTTTTTCTTTGATTGTTCATCAAACCTTTCAGCCTCATCTACTTTTTTTAGAACTTGGGCCACCGTCCGAACTGCCCATTTTGATGGAGTGACAGGAACGAGAATTACTGAGGCGGGTAGATAAGATGCGATATTTTCAGAGGAACCTGAGCCGGGTGTGTCAATAATTACGTAATCATATTTCGCTTTGAGTAAAATGTTTTTTAAGCGAGGAATCATGGAAAAATCTTTGGATGCTAAATAACTTAAATCAGAAAGTTCGATGATGGATGGTAATACGTCGATGTTGTTAGAAGGTTTTACTGACTCCGCGAGAGTTGTTTCTGCGTTTAAGACAGAAAGAGTGTTTCCGGAATCAAAAAATTCGACTGGTTCTTCGGGGAAAAAAAAGTCAGAAAGGTCTGCTTGGGGATCCATGTCTATGGCTAAAGTAGATCCTTTTTTTGACAGAGCTAAAGCCAAGTGAATGGCTGTTGTGGATTTGGAAGTTCCGCCTTTGATATTGGCAACAGTAATGATCTTCATTGCAAAATGAGTTTGTTTTTCGCTATTATAGGTGCAATGAAAATTCAAAAATTTGGATGTTTTTTGAAAGTACGCTGGCGTACCTTATGAAAGAGTTACTTTTTTGGTTTTATGGATTTGGTTTGGAAAAAATCCAGCGCAAAGGATCGAAGCGGAAATCCTTTCGTCGTGGCGAAAGATTGCAGCGAAGAGCCTGGTCGTTTTTCTATAAGATTTTTGTTTGAGAAGGGATTCGATGCGCCCTTATTTTTTATTTATATGGTAATAGAAAAAATTCTTGTACTATTTTCGGGATTGGTATAGATTGTTTGTAACCCCTTAACCGGGTGATGTAAACTCTCTGGATTGTGTGGAAGCAGTTCAGAGAGACTTTCCTCCACTTCGTTCGAATCCTACTCACTCCCCTACTGAACAATCTTAACTTTTAAGTTCATAACCTATTCCATTGTAATTGAGCTGATTGCGGTGGACGTTTTTATGGTTGGGATTATGTCTCATTAGGACTTGACAAAAAATAGAATCTAGGGTTTATAGAGTCTGGGTAGGGGAGGTGTTCCTATACCCAAAAGCGGACTTCCACAATTTATTCCGCTTACATACATCACCTGGAATTCAAAAGAATTCCAACCAAGGGACGTTCGAAAGAACTTCCCAAATTTTATAGTAACGACACCGAAGGTTTCTCTTCATGTTGTTACAAATCCAAGAAAGAACTTCTTGGGAACCGGAGGTTTGTGTTGGGCCAAGGGGATTTATGAAAGAACTAAAAAGAACTGGTGTTTGGGTTGCTCAATGGATGGATGATTTGGGGCTCAGTGCCAACCAAACAAAGTTGTATGCAGAGATTGTTTCTTTGGATGCTAAGGGAGGATGTTTTGCTTCGAACGAATATTTTGGACGGGTTTTACGTTTAAGGCCAGATACTGTCTCTAGGCTTGTATCTCAATTAAAGAAAAAGGGCCTATTGAAACAAACCGGGTTTGATGGAAGGAAACGTTTTTTAAAACCTCTGGTACCAAATTTGAAGGAAGAGTCTGAGTTGGATGGAGATCCGAAACGAAGTTTATTTTTGGGAACGAGAAAGGAGATCTCTCTTGGGTTTGGATCCAAGTCTGGGTTGGAGGTGGATCCGAAGCCTTCTTCTAAATACCAAATACATTCTAGTATACATAAAAAAACTCCTTCTAGTGAAGGAGATGATTGGAAAGAGTTTTTGGTTTGGGGTGAAAAACGTTTCTCCAAGTCTACGAGGGTTTTTCTTTCTGGGCTTTGTGGTCCGGAATCCTTAACTGGGCCTCAACTCTCTTATTGGGAGAGGTTTAAAGCGAACCCAGGTTAAGGAAGGTGTGGAGAATTCTGTCGAAAGAGAGATCAAATAGGTTTGTTTTATCCCTTCATTTAATCTGTGTTATGTCCTGGCGAAATTGTTTTCTCCCGCCTGGGTATTCGATAGCGTAAAGGCATTGGCAGGTTTCCCAAGCGGGGCTACTGAAAAACATACCACTTTCTTCCGATTGGCAAGAATCTTGTTTGGGTTTGATTTTGTGAGTTGCAATGAGTCTTCCTAAGTCTTTGATTTCCACTTCATCGAGTTGGATGGACTCTTGTTCTAATAAAATTGTGGTTAGTTTGGGAGAGGTGGAGAGAAGGTTTGTGGCATTGACACAAGTTGTCCGTCTCATGGCCAAACTGCCTGACTCTATGGCTTGGTTGCTTGCTTTCGCAGAAACGGCAGCATAAAATACCTCGTTTCCATTCACTGTTTTCCATTCTGATTTCCAAGGCATATAACTTTGGCAGGTGATAAGGGTTAGGAGTGTCGAGAAATATAAATATTTCATACCAGAATTTTGACTGGAACAAAAACTTTGTCAACGGAAACCTGATCCCTTTTCTGGTTCTCTGATAATTTATTGAAACTATTCCCAATGGATGGAAATTGGGAGGAACTGCTATGAGCCTTTTTAAGCCAATCCCCATTCTATCTGGTGCCATGGTTCAATCCTTTATGGCTTCTTTTAAATCAAAATCAGATAAACATTACGGTCGTTCCATCGCAGGGGAATGGAGATCGGTCAAAGCAAAAGATGGAACAACATTACTAGCACGTTTACATGATATCCCAAATCCTAGAGGCCTTGTGATTTTGGTGCATGGGTGGGAAGGAAGCATTCATTCCAGTTATATTGTAAGGACTTCACGGTATTTTTTACAGAAAGGGTATTCGGTTTATCGGTTAAATTTGCGAGATCACGGGGACACTCACCATCTAAATGAAGGAATCTTTAACGGCAGTTTGTTATTGGAAACTTATGAAGCAGTGAGAGAACTTGTGAAACTTTCTGGTTCTAAGAAACCTGTGTATTTAGCCGGGTTTTCGTTAGGTGGGAATTTTGTTCTCCGGATGGCGGGAAGGCATTCCTTATCGAAAGCCGCCGATCAAATCCCTGGTTTAAAACATTGTTTCGCTTTTAGCCCTGCACTTGATCCCAAAAGGGCAACCATCAAAATGGATGAACATCCTTTTTTAAGAAAATATTTTTTGAATTCTTGGAAAACCTCTCTAGTTAAAAAAGCAAATTTGTTTCCACACCTATATTCCTTTCATGATTTGGACAATTACCAATCAGTGATGCACTTAACAGAAAAAATGGTAAAAGAGTTTTCTCATTTCTCTTCTGTGGATGAATATTTTGATTCTTATACTTTGAATGATTTGTTTTTTAAATCGATTCGTATTCCAACAACCATACTAACGTCTATGGATGATCCTGTGATTCCATGGAAAGAATTCGCAGAAATCCCGGCTTCTTCTTATTTAGAAGTTGTGATTGAGTCTAGAGGTGGGCACTGCGGATTTATTGAAGACCTTAGTCGTTCTTCTTATTATTGGAGATTGATGGAAAAAAAGATGGGTTGATCTCTTCCCAAATGATTTTCCATTCTTTCGCCCAATTTTCTTTTTTAGAAGTCCAGAATTTCCAGTAAAAGGAATCTAGTAGTTCCCGATTGGATAAAATTTGTAGTATCGATTTTTTTTCTAAGGCCTTGGGGCCCTCTTCGAGTAAAATTTTTAAATTTTCTTCTGTTGATTTTGGAAGTTTGGATTGGTACTTTTTGTTCCCTTGGAGTTGTTTGTGTGTACTTCGAAAGATAGGATGGATTAGTGCAAAGAAAAATTCGCGTCCTTCCAGATAACTATTTTTATGGGAGATTAGTTCTTTTTCTAAATTACGAATTAGAGTTGTATTCGGCTTCCAAAAAGATGGATCCAGGAATTTGTTGAACACTTTTTGTTCCTTGCCTGTGAACACTACCAGTGGAATTGATAAAATCCATCCCAACCAAATAGGCAAAGTCAAAACAAATACCATTGTGGAATGTGCATAACTAATATAAGCCGAGGCAAAACCTAAAATAGTCACACCGAAAAAGGAAGATAAAATATAAGAGAGACTATACCCTGAATCTGCATCTCTATTCTGTGGACCCCAGGTGATCCTTTTGTTGAAAAGAATAGAGAAGACAAAGATACTATGGTAGATCATATAAATAGGAGCTATGAGGATTGAGAATAGAGTTTCTAAAAGAAAAGCAGGAAATTTTTTAAAGATTTGTAGGACAGGAAGGCTTAGAAAACTAAGGATCCTCGGTAAAAATAACAATACTAAGGATAAATAGAGTAATTTGATATAAAGTGGATCATAAATCTGTGATTTAAAGAATTCATATTCTTCGGGTAACATGGAGTAGTTGAGATATTTGTTATCTTCTAAATAATTCCATAAACTTAAAAATATATAACACATCCAAATAGGGGAATTGAGATAAGATAAAATTCCGTTTAAGATATGAATTCGGTTGATGAAAGGGATTTTTTTTCCAAATAAGAACCAAAAATGTTGGAGGTTCCCTTGACACCATCTTTGGTCTCGTTTGAGAACATCAATGATGTTCGGCGGATTCTCTTCATAACTTCCCTCTAACTCGTAAGCACATAAAACTTCATAACCGGCTTTCCGCATCAGAGCAGCTTCTACCGTATCATGGCTTAAAATTTTTCCCCCAAGGCCACCGTATTCAGGAAGGTGGGGTAGGGCACAATGTTCCATAAAAGGTTTCACTCTGAGGATGGCATTGTGTCCCCAATATCCGGATGAATTGATTTGCCAAAAGGTCGCACCTTTTAAAAAAAATGGGCTGAATAGATAGGAGGAAAATTCTGTTAATTTTTGGAATAGGGTAGTGGACTTAAAGATTCTTGTGCTGGATTGGATGATTCCTGCCTTGGGTTGATTCTCCATGTTGGCAATCAGTTGGAGGATGAGTTCCCCCGAAACTAAACTATCCGCATCCAGGATGAGCATATATTTGTATTTTTTTCCCCACCTTCTACAGAAGTCCGCAATGTTCCCACTTTTCCCATTGAGGTTACTTTTTCTCCTTCTGTAGTGAAAGTTATGGTAGTTGTTTTTTGAATCGCATAATTCTGTGTAGGCGGCTTCTTCTTTGATCCATTTTTCCGGAGTTCTTGTATCACTTAGGATAAAATAATCGAGTTTAGGTAACTTGTGGATTTGGTCTGCGGATTCGGAGATTACTTTGATTCGCGAGAATATCGAAATTTCGTTTTCTTCGTAAACTGGCATTACTACCGCAACTGGAATCGACGCGATTGATTGTAAATCCAGTTCTCCAATAGGAATTCGTTTTGTTTTGAGGAGTGGGTCACCGTTTTTTTTGAGTGTTAGTAAAAATCCAAAAAGAGAAGTAGTCGCTCCATAGGCCAACATTGGTAATAGAAAAATTAAAGTTATGAATTGGTAGTATTCTGTGATTTCGATTCCACGAAAGGAGATGATATCAATGAATAAACTAAAACCCCAGATGACGGGAGTGACGAATGTAAAGAAAAATAAAATACGATGGATTTTGATCATAACAACCTAAATATAATAATGTAATAGAGGAAACTCCAGAGAAAGATAGAAGCAATGATGAACAAGGGTTTTAGAGATCCGACAATGGATTGTTTTGTTTTTTGTGTGTCTCGTCTCCACTCTGCTGATTGTGGGATCATTGATCCAAACTGCCAAGAACGATCAGGGAGTGGTAAGGAATGGACTTTGGTTAGTTGTTTGTTTTCTAAGTTGTTCAACCAAAGTTTCCAATCAGATTCAAAGGAAAAACTAAGTTCTGTTGATTTAAAAAAATCACTTAATGTTTCTGCGATTATTTGTTCATTATGAATCCCACTTAGAATTAAGTAGGAGCGAAGTCTTTCGCTAAACTCTTTAATGTATTCCGTGTTATTTGGATAGTCCATCGCGATAAATCCAAGTTTCAGTAATTCGTTGGTTTTCATTTTCTAAGAAAACAGTCCAATTTGATTCTTCATCAGAACTAGGATACCAGATTTGTAATCGCCACTGGTCGAGTTCTGATATTTTTTCAATTTTATATCGGATATCTTCAGAAGTGATTTGGTCATTTTGAATCACCGCTTTTAAATCAGTTTTTCGATCTAATGATTTTAAGTAGTCACCAGTGAAATAAATGGTAAACATTTTTTCCTTTGGGAAAACGGGATCAATACCTCTATAAAATGCAGAAGTTTTCCCAAGGGTGTGATGTTTTGGTGATCTTTCTGTGTAATGGAGAGTGTAGGAAAACTCATAACCTTCATTTAAATTGGGAGGGATGGCTGGTTCCCAAAACGTGGTGACATTGTCATCAGAATCTAAATTGGTTGTGAATTCTAAAAGGTATAAATTTCCCTTTCCCCAATCCCCTTTTGGTTCGACCCATACACTTGGCCTTAGATGGTATTTGAGTTTTTCATCTTGGTAACTTTTGAATTTACGATCTCTTTGGATCAGTCCATAACCCTGTGGAGAGTCTAGTTGAATTCTTGTTAGTTGGGTTTTTTTTGGATTGATGAGAGGTCTCCATTCCCAGTCCCCAGATTTGTTTTGAATGAGTAAACCATCAGAGTCATGTACTTCTGGATGGATATTCCCCAAAATTGGATTGTCTGATTCTCCATATAAATACATGGAAGTGATGGGTGCAAAACCAAGACGTTTGATTTTTTTGCGTAAGTATATTTTCGCACGAACGTCTATGGTAGTAATTTCTCCAGGTTTAACGATGAATTCATAAGAACCAACAACTGATTCTCCATTCATGATTGCGTAAATGGTAATGGATGTATCTGTTTTTTGCGGTCGTTTGATATAAAAACTTTCGAAGATCGGGAATTCCTCTCTATCTTTTGGCCCGGTGTTGATGGCCAGTCCTCTCCCTGACAATCCATAAACTTGGTCTTTCGATATGGCTCTAAAGTAAGATGCCCCTTGGAAAACTAAAAATTCTTCTAATGCTTCTTTTTGGTTGATAGGGTAATGGACACGAAAACCAGTATAACGAAGTTTTTTAGACAGTTCTGCAAATTCATCGGAGAGTGGTAAATCTCCAAAATTGAAACGAGAGGCATCATAGGGAATTTCTACTGGTTTTTCACCAATGACTTCATAAATTTGAATTCCATTGCTGTAGATATGGCCTGGATGGAAAAAATGCAGTTGGTAGGGAAGGGCTAGATTTTTCCAAATAGCAACATCCGGTTTGTATTCGATTTGTCTATAATCATCAAAGCTGATCCCGTCGAGTCCGGGAATTTTGAATTCAGGTGTTGGAGAAAACTTAGACTTTAATTTCTGTTTTGCGATTGAATCAGCGGTATGAAAGTCGAAGGTTTCAGTTGTTTGGGAGATGGCGAGCAAACTGGCAACTTTAGTTAAAGTCAGATCATTTTTTCGGATGACGATTACGACACACAATACCAAGGCAATGAGTGCAAGATATATGTTCAGTTTCTTCATAGATGTAATGATAATTCTGTAATCTCTAAGGTCACTTAAATAAATGGGTGTGGTATTTTTGCCTCACTAAACATGGATTAAGCAAGGAAACAGAATTTTTCTATTGCTTATTTCATTCGCTTCTATAACGTTCCCTCATCTTATGAAATTTGTTTCCTTCCTTTTTTGGTCTCTGGTTTTTACCACCTTATTCCTGCAATGTTCTGGTTCACAGAAAGCAGATAAAATTCTTGGCGAATCTGTAATCTCTACCAACAAACCGCAATCATTCAAAAAAATCGCACCTCTGACGGCAAACTCCCTTGGATCCAGAAAAAATCTCTTGGAACATGGATGGGCTGTCATTCCTTCCGGTAAAAATACAGTGGACCTAGCGTATGAAAATTTCGGGATCAGCTCCCGTGTCGCAAAAGCGATGGTTCTTGTTCATATGAAAAAACGAAGTGAAGATTACCCGGGAAAGTTAGGTGATACAATGAAAGCAGTGGCTTCTTGGACTCGCACTGGGTTTGGTGATGCTTCTTCAAGGACTGAGGATATTTATGATGCTGGTTGGCAACTGAGTAAAGCAGAATGGAAGGTGTCTCGAGAAAGTTTTGAAGAAGCAGGTTCACGCTTTGTCCAAGGGTATGTTTATCTGGTGCCAAAAGTTGAATCAGACTACAAACAAATGTCAGCTGTTTTGGGCGAGGTGAGTCGGAAACACAGTAAAGATGAAAATAAGATAAAAGAAGTTTTTGGATCTACTTTGCAAAAAAATTCAAATCAAATTATTTCTGCATGGAGTGACTCGTTTGCAAAAGCATCAAATGAGTTTACAAGAAATTATGAAGAGTCTGGAGAACGTGGGAATTCTCTTTTGGCACTAATTGATATTTTTCAGGGATATTCTGTGGCGCTGAAAGAAGTAATGATATCACCAGTCGCTAAAACAGGAGCCGGCACAGGAGAGATTCTTGTTGTTAACGGAGTTTATGTTCCTCTATCTCTATCAATGAATTTTTCATCCAAAGCATTGATTTCAACGGGAGTTGTATTTTATTATTCCACTAAGTCTGGTTATCGAGTGTTTTCACCGACATTGGAAACGGGACTATTTAGTTCGATTGGAATTTTGTCTGCAGCTTCTACTGTTCCAACTTATACTACTGGAACAACACTCGCAGCTTTTAACCAAGTGACTTCTGTTGCGGGAACCACAGCTGTTGGTGTGATTGGTACTGCCGGTGGTGCAACTTACGATACAGGTGCATATGCTACAGGGATGGTTTATGATTTTGCAAAAGGAACATCGGAAGCCGGTGTTTATATGATGAGTTCAGGTTTGGTTTTGGGTTATGGAGCCATAACAGTTCTTCCTTCACAATTGTTATTAACTGCTGTCGATGGACCGATCTTAATCATCTATGATGGCCCTCGCGTTGCGATTGCAGTGGTGAGAGGCAACTATTCAGGGTTTGACGATGTCCCTACTGGAACAGTCATTAATTTAGAAGAAGCTAAAAAAGCAGGGAAAGTGAAAATCCTAACGGATGACCCAAAGATCATCAAAAAAGTATTGGATGCTGAAATTGAAGAACAATCAAAACGTGCGAAAGTAAAGGCTTTTGAAAAAAAATGAAATCAAAATTATACAAAAATCTACTAGTTTCTTTATCTCTTTTTGTTTTGTTTTTTAACTGCTCCGGTTCAGATAAAAAGAATGAAGACCCACTTAAGAATACCAAAAAGTTAGCGATTGAAGGTCATACTTCTCTTTATTACCAAGGAGCACTTCCGGTAAAAGGAACAAGCATTAAGTTCATTCCACCGTTTCATGAGTCGACGATATTTGTTTTAGATCAAAGGATTGGGTTTGCAGGTGATGAATTCTCTCGTTCTGTATTAAAAGCCCGTGAGTCTGTTGTAATCGTGAAAGATGGGACTAAAATGAGTTGGTCTGCTGCCGGAAAATTAAATGCAGGAGGGGAAGCTGCAGTTCAGTATCTGAGTGAAAATGCCACCAAACCAGGATTATTCATCATGTACGCATCGGTAGCAGAATCTTACGGATTGGTTGGATCATCTGTCGAACGAGGTATGGATGCTCACAAGGCAGTTGTGGCTAATTCAGTGGCCATTCGTAAGGAATGGAATGAATGGGCTGAGATGCAACTCAATCAAAAAGAGGAGGTAGATAATTCTCCTTCAACAAAAAAAAGATTCAATCAATACAAACAAGAATTCCAAAATGTATTTGAGTCAACGGTTCTTGGGTATGTGGATTTGGATGATGCACTGAAGTCCTCTTATAAAGAATCTTTTGACGATTTAAAATCTGGAGATTGGAAACGAAGGTTCTCTGAGATTGAAAATCTTCGTTCCTCTGTTTCTGAAAAAATTTTCGGAAATTGGAAAGAAACCATTTTTACTTTTGGGGAAGATACTTCCGAGGAGTTAGGTCGTGCTAAGGCAGATTTGGAATCCATTGCAGATAATGAAGGGGTTCCTGTTGCATTACTCAAAGCATTTTCAAGATTCACAAAAGCTTTGTTTTATGATACTATCATAAAACCTATCGGAAAAATAACCGTATTGTCCATCGGATATGTGACTTGGAATGGAATCATTTATCCTTCTGCAATCATCACAAATAGTGCGGGTACGGGTCTTTATTGTTTGGTGGAAACATTTACCTTAGCAGGGAAAGGGGTTGTTTATATCACGGCTCCTAGTGCTGAGCTTGCGTTAGGTGCTTTACTTAATAGCACAGACGTTGTTTTAAGTGAATCAGTTCTCTCTATGGAAAAAGGTGCAAAAATTACTTCTGGAGTCGCCAGAAAAACATCTGCATATTCCGTTAAAACGGCTGCTGTAGTTACAGAATCTTCAGGGAAATACATTCTTGCTCCGATGAGTTTAGCGGGTGTTACTTCAGGACAGACGGTTCTTGGTGGGGGACTTGCCATCGGTGGTGCTGTCACAGGGGCCACAGTGGCAGGGACATCGGCAACGGCACAAGCAGTAACCTATACTTCGTCAAAAGTTGCAGCTGGAACTGTAGGAGTTACCGGGACTGTTGCTTCATTTGGGACAGGGACTACTTATGGGATTTACCAATTAACAAAAGCAGTTGGTGTCCCTACTGGAGTGGCAGTGGGGTCTGGTGTTGTTTTGAGTTATGAATTTGTCTCTCATATTTCCGCCCATTCGGTGCTTGCTGTTGCCGATTGTACTTATTTAGTGTTATCCCTGGAAGGAGGCAAGTGGGTTGTTTATGGTGTAAAAGATGGATCCAAAAAAGCCTCTCGTTTGTTAACGGGTGCAGTGGTAGACCTAGACCAAATCCGTAAAGAAGGGGGAACTGTAGTAAAAGTTCCTTTGGAAGAAGGCGAAGTTGAAAAAATACTAGGTAAAAAAAAGAAAAAATAAAATCATTGGACTATGGAGAATGAAGGTAAAAAAATCCTTATCATAGAAGACTCTGAACTTCAGAGAAAACTTCTCAATCGTTGGATTACCAACCATGGGTATATACCTTTGGAGGCTATGAATCTTTCTGAAGCAAGGGAGATCATCATCAAAGATCAAATTGATGTGGTTCTTTTGGATTGGGAATTGCCTGACGGATCTGGAATTGAACTTATATCGGAAATTTTTACTTCTTCACCAGTCGGTTGGTTACCTGTCATTATGGTGACAGGTCATACGGAACCTGAAAATCTCAAACTTGCCATTGAAGCAGGTGCTACCGATTACATTACAAAACCTGCGAAGGAAATCGAACTTTTAGCAAGAATTTTTAGTGCCTTGCGAATGAAATCTTTACACGATCAATTACGAGAAACGGCGATCCGAGATGTAATGACAGGTTTGTATAACCGTCGCTATATGGAAGATCGTATTGACCAAGAATTTCAAAGATGCAAAAGACACAAACACAACCTCGCTCTAGCAATGATAGATATTGATTTTTTTAAGAAAATCAATGATACCTATGGACATGAAACAGGAGATATTGTTTTAAAAAGAATTGCTTCTGAATTAAAATCGTCTCTGCGTAAGTCGGATATCATTTCTAGATTTGGCGGTGAAGAATTTGTGATTGTGTTTCCAGAGACAGGACTTGCAGATGCAACACGAGTTCTAGATAAAATTAGGGAAATGGTTTCAGGTTTGGAATTAAATTCAGAGTCTGGACAAACTTTCAAAATTTCGTTTAGTGGCGGTATTGCCGGCGGGGATATCAGCAAAATCGAAACTCCACTTGACCTTCTCAGAACGGCGGATAAACTTTTATATGAAGCAAAGTCTTCTGGTCGAAATCGCATCATTAGTTAATTATTAAATTGGACATCAATCATTCTTTTTACCAGCTAACACCCGATTCGATACTCAACGCAATTGAATCATTGGGTTATGAACCCACAGGTCGATTTTATCCATTAAATAGCGTAGAAAATCGTGTTTATGATATCGAAACTTCGAATTCGGGAAGGATCGTTGTTAAATTCTATCGTCCTGGTAAGTGGAATCATCAGGAAATTTTAGAAGAACATGAGTTCTTAGGGGAGTTGTCGTCAGGTGAGATTCCTGTTTTAACACCCATATCCATCAAGGGGAAAACTTTGTTCGAATGGTTGGGAATTTATTTCGCAATTTGGCCCTTACGCAATGGAAGGATTGTGGAAGAAATAACTGGTTCCAATTTAGAAAGAGTAGGCGCCTTACTTGGAAGGATTCATTCTATTGGAAAACAATCTGATTCCAAACATAGGCCTGTGTTGGATATTCCTTCTTACGGATTAAAATCTTTAAATTTCATATTGGAAAATGATCTAATTCCAAATCAAAGTTTGGCGGAGCGGTATAAGGTCACTGCGCTTCGTTCTTTTGAAATTTTTGAATCTCTTGTGAAAGATTACCAAATTCCATTCCAAAGAATTCATGGAGATTGTCATAAAGGAAATTTACTTATTTCGCAAGATGGATATAGTATTTTAGATTTTGATGATTTTTTGACAGGCCCCATTGTTCAAGATTTTTGGATGTTGCTGCCGTTAGGTGAAGAAAATCGAAAGGATGATCTATTCCAGTTCTTACAAGGTTACACTATGTTTGCTGATTTTGACCAAAACTGGCTACAGTTGGTAGAACCACTCCGTATCGTAAGATATGTTCATTATGCCGCTTGGATTGCTAAACGATGGAAAGATCCATCGTTTCCATCATTATTCCCTCATTTCGGAACTGAAGAATATTGGCTAAAAGAGACCTTGGATTTGGAATCTGCCAAAAATGATTTAGAAGAGAATTCAACGAACGAAACTCCATCTTCAGAAAATGTTGAACCGGAAATGACAAACAAAGATTTTTTTTGGGACTGGGAAAACTAAAAGACAACTTCTCCTGTTCATTGTCCTATTAAATGTGATAAGGCAACGGCGAGTGCATGAGAAACGTTTAAAGAATCAATTTTGTTTTTCATGGGTATGTAAACTAACTCATCGGATAGGTTTAAGATCCCTTCTTCGATCCCATCTGCTTCATTTCCGACCACTAATACAAAATTATTCTGTTTTTTCATTCCATAGATGGATTTTGTTTTGGACAACAATATCTCTCCGTCTTTGGGTAGGGATAAGGCTAAAATTTTAGTTCCTGTTTCCTGTAAATTTCGTATCGTTTCCGTTAGGTTATGAACTCTCACTAGCTGTATTTGAAAAAGTGAACCCATCGATACTCTGACACTCCTACGTAAATAGGGAGAAGCCGATTTCGAATCAAAAAGGATGGATTGGATCCCAAAAGCCGCCGCGGTACGAAGTATGGATCCAATATTTTCACTATCGACAATCGAGTTGAGAAGAAGCATCGGAGTTTTGGTTTCTGAGACGGAATTCCATCGCTGGAATCCTACCGCCATAAATCCTTGATGTACTGAAAAACCAATTGTTTCTTCGAAGATTTGTTTTTCGGCAATAAAACATTTGTTAGCGTCTTTTAGTTTGGATTGGATCAAGTTTTTGTGTTTCTCCAAATATTTTGGCATACAAAATACCGATTCGACTCGGAGGTTTGAATTCAAAAGACGAACTGCTGTTTTTTCATGATCCGCAATGAATGTATCGGACGGGTCTTCCTTTGCTTTGAGGAGTTGGTAGGAAGTGAGCCTTGGATCGAGGGGGGAGTGGATGATCTGCATTATGTCACATTGCCCCGGAAGAGCCCCCGCCCTGAATAGGGTGGTGGAGGCGGGCTTGTGGGCTTCTCCGGATTTGCCTAACACAAATCTCACATCCCGGCAACCAAAGATCTTTTTTACTAAAAATTTTTCCTAATAAGTTCATATTAACTAATATGATACGTTGATTGGACAAATCCATTCGGAAATGGCATAGTCCGAATGTGTTTTAATTTTATTTCTTGCTTACAATTTGTAAATAGTGGCAACCCCGATCCAAGTAATATGGGAACCTGGGTGATTGTAATTTCATTTAACATAGATTTGTCTATAAAACTTTGGATCACTAATCCTCCATCAACATAAGCTGATTTGATTTGTTTTTCTTCCAATGTTGAGTTGAGGTCATTTAAGGTTCCATGAAAAATCTTAATAGGAAAGTGAGAATCATATTTATAATTTTTGTTTCGTGTTAAAACAAAAACAGGAATGGATTCAAAAGGGTACGTTTCAAAGGTTAATACCGTCTCAAAAGTAGTTCTGCCCATAATGATACAGTCGATATTCTCCATAAACGAAGAATAACCAAAATCGTTGTTTTCGATTGTATATTCCTTAGATGTTAGCCAGTCAATAGACCCGTCGGTTCTAGCAATAAACCCATCTAGACTAGTTGCAATAAATGCTTTATATTTTATCATAGGTAATAATTATTCTACAGTGTAGATATTTTGTTCTACACTGTAGAAATGGGTTTGAAAATGAAACAAAAAATTATCCAAACAGCTCTAAAAATTTGTGAAAAAGACGGATACGAATCCTTTAGCATGAGAAAATTAGCTACAAAATTAGAGTTAGATCCAATGGCAATTTATCACTACTTCGATAATAAAGAGGAACTAACGAAGGCAATGGTGGGACAAGTTTTTGACCGCTTTGAGCAGAAAACCTTAATCAAGTTCAAAAATCCAAATTTAGCGTTAAAAAAATATCTCCTTGGGTATTGGAATTTGTTTATTGAATATCCTGGTTTGTCTTTGTATTTAATCAAAAATTCTTATGACGGTTTTCCTTCTGTAGTTTCCCTCAACCAAAATTTGCAAAACTTGTTCCATGCAGTTTGTCCTAGTCATCACGATACGGAAAAAATACTGCATATCATAATTGATTTTATCCACGGCAATGCACTTGCAGTTTCTCAAATTCCCAAAGGAAAGTTAAAAAACTCAAAAATTAGCCAGAATCAGAGGGAATTTGAATCTTCGTTAGCTTATCTTTTGGATCAGTTCATCAGAGCATAACCACCTAAGTATAGTTTTAGGAGCGTTCGTGAATTCTTAGTTTAGTAAATTTCCCTTCATTTTTTTCATTTGTAGTTGAAAAAATTACAATGAAAAAAACTATTTCTTTGGAATCGAAAATTTCCAGACCACCTAATGAACATTGATCCTCGTACAGTCGTTTTTATCAATATCATCGGATGTTTGTTGATGTCCGGAGGTCTGTGGTTTGCAGCAAGGGGGTATTTTCAAAGATTACGTTTTGTAAAAGACTGGTCAATGGCAACTTTGATACAAGCGTTGGGATGGATTGTAATGGGAGCACTACGAGGCATTATCCCCGATTGGATTTCTATCAGCATTGGAAATACACTGATTTTACTTTCCTTGGTATATTCAAATAATATAATTCTTGTTATGTTCGATAAAAAACCGATGTGGAAATTAGGTACTTTATCTGTCATTGTTACGTTAATTCTCCTGATATTACATCAGTTTTCAGATTTTGCCCCTAAGTATAGGATTTCGATCATTTCTTTTGCATCCAGTTTGCCGTTGCTTTTGTCTTCAAAAACTATTTTAGGTGCTAATCGACAGGCTCGGTTATCCAGTCGTTTTGCAGCATTTTTCTTTTTGTCATGTGGAATATTTTTATTCATCCGTTTTTTGTATTATACATTTTTTGAAGTTTCTGTTGCGCAAATTGCATTTGGTAAAGGACCCATTCAGGACATTACTTATTTATTTTTTTATGTAACCTCTGTGATGATGACATTTGGTTTTTTGATGATGTGCATAGATATCTTTATTAAAGATAAAGAGGAAAGTGAACAAAAGTATAGGTTACTTGCCGAAAACACCACAGATGTGATTTGGGTTTTGAACTATGACGAACAAAAATATCTCTATGTTAGCCCCTCGGTTATCAACATCACTGGATTCTCTTCAGAAGAAGTAATTACACATACTTTACAAGATTCACTAACATCTGCTTCTCTCCAATATGTTTGGGAGGTTTTACCCAAACGAATCCAGGAATTTAAAGAAACGGGTGAAAGGATACCGTTTAGCGATGAAGTAGAACAATATTGTAAAGACGGTTCAACAAAATGGATAGAAGCAAATACTGTATTCCAATGGAATCCTAACGGTACAATTAATATCCTTGGAGTATCTAGAAATATTGATAAACGTAAAAAAGCGGAGATAGAAAAAGACAAATTTTATTCCGAATTGCAGTTGTTAAATCATACGAAAGATAAATTTTTTTCTATCATCGCTCATGATTTAAAAGGACCGATTGGTGGAATGAACACCTTTGCGGGAATGATTTTAGAAGATTTGGATACGAGACCTCTAAAACGTACAAAAAACGACCTCAGCATACTTTTCCAATCTTCCGGCGAAGTGTATGTATTGTTAGAAAACTTACTTACTTGGGCTCGCGCTCAAACAGGTGAGATTTCATTTTTTCCAGAATCTATTTCTTTGTTTCGATCAATTGAGTCTTCCATTGCATCTGCATCTTTTTCAATTCAGAACAAATCAATTGTAGTAAAAAATTCGTTAGATCCTAATGTTTCGGTGTATGCAGATGAAAAGATGGTTGAAACTATACTGCGAAATCTAATTTCCAATGCAGTGAAATATTCTCATCCCGGCGGAGAAATTCGTATTTCCTCGGAAACTATAATGGATGATGTGCAAATTGTTATCGAAGACTTTGGTACCGGTATGACAGAAGAGATTAAAAACAATTTGTTTCGTATCGATGCAAAACAAAAAAGTATGCCTGGTACGATCGGAGAAAGAGGTACAGCACTTGGTTTGATTTTATGTAAAGAGTTTATTGAAAAACATGGCGGCAGTATTCATGTGGAAAGCTATTTAGGTAAGGGGTCTCGTTTTTATTTTACCTTACCTAAAGAATCAAGTGTTCTTATTCGGGGATAACTTTCGTTCCCGACGTTACTGCATCACCTGGATATAATATCACAGACTCTCCTTCGTTAAGCCCAGTTTTGATCATACTGATGCCCTCACTCTGATTTTCTACTTCAACAAATCGTAATCGTGCTTTCTTTTTTTCCACGGTAAACACTGCCCATTTTTCATCTTCGCGAAATAATGCTGAGGTAGGTATTACGATTACATTTGGTTTTTCAAATAAAATTATTTTACATTCTAATTCATAACCATCGCCAATATCTGAGGGTGGATCAAATTTAATAGAAATGGGTACACGTTGTTCTTCTACTCCCAAAGAAGAAATTTTTGTTATCGCAGATGGCTCAATATTAGATATAGATCCTTCTAAAACATTTTCACCAAAACCTGTGATTAAGGTTTTATCGTTTATATCTAGATCAGGCATATCTTCTGATAGAATAAATGCCGATATTTCTATTTTTCTCAAATCCCCATAGTCCAAAATTTTTTCACCCATTGTCACAGGTCCTGCACTTTCTCGATACACTTTTAGAATTTGCCCATCGGAACTTGATTTTACAGTTTTAACGACGTCCCAATCAACTGTAAGTAGAGTGTTCCCTTTTTTAATTCTGTCTCCTGCATGGAGTTCAACACGACGCATAACGCCATTTACAGGAGCGTAAGCAGTATAAAGTTCTTTGATTTTTGTTTTCCCTTGGACTGAGAGGATTTGTTGGTAAACACCTTTTTTAACAATCGCTATTTCAACTGGTTTGGGATCTTTTCTTAAAATTAAAAAAGAAATAACTAAAAACAAAATAACCCCAATGATAATTTTAGTATTTTTTGTTTTTAATAATTCCAGAATTGATTCTTTAGTCATGTCATTCTCTCACTTTTAATACACTTAATAAGTCCATAGTTTTTAATTTTCTATATACAATCACAAAACTGATCAGGGCAGTGGTTATTGCCAAAAGAATTGAATAGTAGTAAGTTGAAGGATAAATGACGGCTGGAACCTTGAATCCTTCTGTTTCGTTACTATTTAATATCAGATTTGCTAATTGGTTCCCAAAAAAACAACCTACGGGAATGGCTATCAGTATTTGCCAAATGAGCTCCCAAGCGATAATTTCAAAAACTTCCTTTAAGGTAAAACCTAATATTCGTAAACTTCCCAACTCATAAATTCGTTCGGATAAAGTGATCATCGCAGTATTGTAAATCACACCAATGGAAATAATAATTGTAAATATTAAAATAATGATAGAAGTCGATTGTAGTGATCTTTGCATCACTTCTTTGAAACCATTTAGGATTGCGGATTTTGAATATAAGCCGATGACTAATGAATTGTCTTTAAACTCTTGGATTAAATTTTTATCTTCCTCAGGATCTGTTTTTAGTAGAGCTGTATTGATTAAGTTTCCTTCGTTTAAAATTCGATTGAGATTTGCCCTGTTGATAAAAACACCCTGGCCCAGAATTTCATTGGCAAACGCAGAAACTACAACAGGAATTTTTCTTTTTTCGCCATCCAGAGTTTCAATGGTAATGGTTTCTCCTCTTTTGATTCCCATTTTCAATGCTAGGTCGGTATTCATCATGATTCCGTACACGGGAATATCAATTGGTTGTAAATTTTGATTTAAGATTCGTCTTAGTTCTGATCCTTCTGATATCCCTGTTAGAATGCTATCTTTTGTTTTTCTATCCTTTGTGATTTTGATTGGAATGGATCTTTGTCCTTCTGCCAAAAATACACCTTTCTTTTCTTTGATATCGAATAGAATGGAATCATCTACCGGGATTCGAAACACTAAAGTCAGAGTTTCTCTTTGAATGGTATTAAATTGTAAATCTAATAATGTACCTACAGTATCTTGGATGAAGTTTCCAATAATCATAATCATGATCGAAGTCGATAAACCTAAAATTGTGAGAATCGTTCGAGTCGGACGTTTAAATAGATTTCTTAGAACCATTCGATGGATTGTTCTAAGATTAGTAATCCAACCTTCCCAAAAAGAGATAGTGTAAGCGCCGGGTGGAGCAGGTCGCATAGCTTGTGCTGGATCTAGTTGGATGATACTTCGTAAAGAAATAAAAGTCCCAATCCCGCCAATTAAAATTCCAAAACCAATACTGAATAGGGCTAAAAGTGGAGGAAAAATAGGAAGTAATTGTGGGAATTTATAGAACCTTCCGTACAGTTCAGTGAGTCCGTTCCCTAGAAAATAACCAATTGAAACTCCGGCAACACTGCTAACTGCTGTTATGCAGGTAATTAATTTTAAATAGTGAATGATAATGTCTTTGGAACCATAACCCAATGCACGTAAGGTTGCAATTTGTTCTCTTTCTTTTGAAATCAATCGGTTCGATATGATATGTAATAAAAAAGCGGCAATGGCTAAAAAGATTCCAGGTAAAAAAACAGCTGTCGTTTTAAGTTGCCTAAATTCATCGTTTAAAAAAGAATCTGATGGCAATCGTTTGCGTTCTTTGGCACCAGATCCTCCAAACTCATCTAAGATAACGTCCAAGTCTTTTATTGTTCTTAATCTTTCTTCGCCTTCGGATGCAAAATGGAAAACTACTTGGTTAAAGGCGCCTTCGAAATTGAAATTAGCCTCCATCGCTTCCCGTTTCATCCAGATGATTCCATAGTGTTTGTCATCAGGCATAGGGTTTCCTGGACGGAAAACATATACAAATTCAGGAGACAAACCAACGCCCGTTACATGGAGGAAAACACGTTTTCCTCCAATGATGGATGATAAAACAGAACCTGGCCCTAAATTGTTGGCAACAGCAAAATTTTCACTAATGATCACATCCTCGTTTTGTTTGGGTAAAAAGCCGTTTTTTAGGTATAAAGTGTTAATATGTTTTGGCAATGAAACTAATTGTGCAGCGGATGGATAAACTTCGCCTTCCAAATCCAAAACAATTTCTTTGGAAATTCTAGTTTCGAATTTGGATATTCCTGGGAGAGAAACAATTTTGGATTCAATGTAAGAAGGTGCTCTGTTCAAATATACAAAACCTTCACATAGGTTTTGTTTGGTGTAAAAATTTAATTTGGCATCTAATAAAGAAAAATATGCCGCCCAGGACGCAGAAAAATAACTAATCCCTGCCGCAATTACTAGTCCAACGGTTAATCCTTGCATGGAGATCGATTTAAGATCTCGAAGTAACTTTAGATTTAAAGTTTTCCCAATCACCAACTAACCTCAGATACTGGTTTTTTGTGTGCATTTAAGGAATCAGAGATAACCGTTCCATCTTTCACTAAAATGATTCTATCTGCAATTTGAGCAATGGATTCGTTATGAGTAATGACAATGGTTGTTGTTCCTAATTCCTTGTTGATACCTGTGATTGCTTCTAAAACAATACGTCCAGTTTTAAAATCAAGTGCACCTGTTGGTTCATCACAAAGTAATAACTCAGGTTTTTTTGCGATAGCCCTTGCAATGGCAACTCTTTGTTGTTCTCCACCAGAAAGTTGGGCAGGGAAATGGTTTTTTCTCTCTGCCATTTTTACTAGTGTTAACGCTTCCAACGGACTCATTGATTTATCAGAGAGATCCGTCACCAAACGAACATTTTCTTCAGAAGTAAGACTTGGGATTAAATTATAAAATTGAAAAACAAAACCAACATGATTCCGTCTGTAGAGAGTGAGGCCTTCATCATTTTCTAAGGTTAATGTTTTGCCATGGAACAAAACCTCACCAGTACTTGCAGTATCTAGTCCCCCTAAGATATTAAGAAGAGTTGATTTTCCTGAACCAGAAGCGCCTAACATTACAGTCAACTCACCTTCATTAAATGTTAAATTTACCGAATGCAGTGCCACTAATGGAACTTCACCAACTTGGTAAGTTTTACCAAGATTTTTAGTTTGAAGGAGAATTTTGGATTTTTTCATTTTAAAATTTCCAGATAAAAATTAAAAACTCTTAAAACTACAAATTTGCCATTTGGATTGGATTCTGTGAACTGAAAATTCTGCCCTTTTTTGAATCGATGGATTGATCTTTCTCAATCCCGAAAGAAGATTGAAACTACTTTTGTTTTCGAAGTGAACCCCGATATTATTTCTATATTTTTTTTTGGAACTTTGAAGTGTTTTGCAAGTTGTGCGATCAATTCTTCGTTGGCTTTCCCATCAACTGGAGGAGACTTTAGTCGGACAATACATTCTGTTTCAGTAATAAAGTCGATGCCTGGATTTTTATTGTTTGGTTTTACCTTTACTGTTAATTTCATAAAATCTTAATTCAAATGATTCGTTCTCTAAACCAATAGGATTTTTTTGGGCGCCTCGAATCCGTTTGGTGAACGATATTTTTTAGAGAAACGATCCCGCTCTCCGCTCCAATCTTTCGCATTCGCGAAAGGATTTCCGCTACGATCGGTGGCGCTGGAACAAAGTCTAAGCAAGTTGCTCATATTGTAAACAAATTCAAATGAATTTTGATTGAATCTTATCTATTTAAAATGGTTGTTAGGTGAAATAAATTAGAATTCGACTTGCTGGACAGAAAGAGACTAAAATCATTCTCTTTGATTAAATCATTTAGATAGATCCATCTAAATAAAATTTGATGTAGAGGGTAGGGATGTCGGTTCAAAAAAATCTATTAGATATTTTATGGGTTCTAGTTTGTTCGGGACTTGTATTGATGATGCAAGGTGGTTTTTTAGTATTAGAATCTGGACTAACACGCGCTAAAAATTCAATTAACGTTGCCATTAAAAACATAGCTGACTTTGGGGTTGCCACTCTTCTATTTTATTTATTCGGATTTGGAATTATGTTTGGATTTTCCTTTCATGGTTTGTTTGGAACCGATTTATTTTTACCTAGTTTTCCCAAAGACAATGCTTGGCCTCCTACTTTCTTTTTGTTTCAACTCATGTTTTGCGGAACTTCTTCTACTATTGTTTCTGGTGCCGTCGCAGAACGTTTAAAATTTCCATCGTATCTTCTCGCAACAGCTCTTATTTCTGGAATCATCTATCCTGTTGTAGGTCATTGGGTTTGGGGAGGAACGTTTGTTGAATCCTCAAGTGGTTGGTTGGAACAATTGGGATTTCATGACTTTGCTGGATCCACACAAGTACATAGTGTTGGAGGTTGGGTTTCTTTAGCGCTTCTTCTTGTTGTCGGACCGCGTTTAGGCAGATTTAAAGATGGTGAACCATCCACCGTGACTGGAAGTAATCTTCCATTGGCTATGCTCGGTGGAATTATACTTTGGTTTGGATGGATGGGTTTTAATGGTGGGAGTACCCTCGCGTTTAATGGCTCTGTTCCGATAGTGATACTAAATACCATCATTGCATCAGGGTTTTCCATGATGGTTGCTTTGTTTTTGACTTGGATTGTCAAAGGATACCCAGAAGCAATCTCACCATTAAACGGATCTTTGGCGGGCCTTGTAGCCATCACTGCTAGTGCGGATTGTGTAGATCCAAAACAAGCCGCAATGATTGGTATGATTGCTGGTGGACTTACCATTCCAGCAGAGAAGTTACTTTTAAGATGGAAAATTGATGATGCGGTTGGTGCAGTTCCAGTACATCTGGTTGGTGGGCTTTGGGGAACACTAGCAGTTGGTATTTTTGGAGATGTGGAAACCTTGGGGATGAGTAGCGGAAGATTGGATTTTATCTTAATCCAAGTTTTGGGTTCTTTCGTGGTAGGTATTTTTTCCTTTGGAGTCTCTTACATTATTTTTAAAGGGATAAACCGGATTTATCGACTGCGGGTGGATGAAACGGAAGAAAGGATGGGTTTGAATATATCTGAACATAAAGCAACAACGGAACTTATTGATTTATTTTTATCAATGGACTACCAACATAAAACGGGTGATTTAACTTTAGATGTTCCCGTAGAACCCTTTACGGAAGTGGGGCAAATTGCAGAACGATACAATCTGGTATTGGGTAAGGTGCGTTCTACCTTAAAAGAAAACGAAGATTCCCGAATCGAAATTGCCAATGCATACGAAAAAGTAAGAAATGAACAAGAACGAGCCGAGAAACTATTGTTAAATGTTTTACCAAAGGCAATTGCCGAAGAACTAAAAGAAAAACAAGGCCTAATTGCCAATAGTTATCCCGAAGTATCTGTGATATTTGCTGACATTGTTGGTTTCACCAAAATTTCATCCGGTATGAAACCAGAAGCTGTAGTTCGAATTCTAAACGAAATTTTTTCATACTTTGATGTTTTGGCTGAAAAGTATAAATTAGAAAAAATTAAAACAATTGGTGATGCTTATATGGCTGTTGCTGGTTTGCCAACTCCAGATCAATTTCATTCTTTACTTGCAGCACATATGGCATGGGACATGAAATCATTACTTTCAAGGTTACGACTTGGAAAAAGTGGACATAAACTCAGTATGCGTATTGGAATCAATACGGGACCTGTAGTGGCAGGTGTGATTGGGACCAAAAAATTCATTTATGATATTTGGGGTGATGCTGTGAATTTAGCATCGCGAATGGAATCACATGGACTACCGAATGAAATTCAAATTACTGAATCAACTGCGAATTTAATCCAATCCGATTTTGAATTGGAGGAAAGGGGAGAAATCGAAGTCAAAGGGAAAGGCAAAATTAAAACCTTTCTCGTCAAACAAAGGATACGTGAACCAGAGGATAGTTTGCCTTACTTCCAATTTGCTACATAGAAAGAACCTAAAGTAACAGAGGATAATAAAAGATGGATGATGAATGGGTCAGGCAATTCTGCCCAATCCATTTTTTATTATTAAATGATCGATAGCTGTACTAAAATAATTAGTCATATATGACTGTATAAATTATTTTAGCTCGATAATTCTTCATATACGGATAATTAACAACTTATATATAATATAGCATATATGATAATTTATTGCTTGATTTAAGTATAACCAATCATATACTACTATTTAAAATGGACTGGTCGGACAAAAATTTATATGAAATTTTGGAAAAGATTGGAACTTCCCTAAAAGGAAGGCGAGTCCAGATGGAACTTTCACAAGAAGAATTATCTTCGAAAAGTGGAGTTTCAGCTTCCTCCATTGCTCGCTTAGAAACGGGAAAAGGAAATATCTCCTTACTCAATTTACTTTCTCTTCTGAAAGAATTAGATTTATTAAACGAGTTTCAACTTACATTCAGAGACTCTAATCTTTCATTGGCACTCCTTGCGAAATCGAAATCCAAAAAACCTAGACAAAGAGTTCGAAAGCAAAAATCACCTAACAAAAACAAGGAATGGGTTTGGGGGAATCAGAATGACTGAACCTGTGACCTTAGCAAAAGTATATCTTTGGGGTAGTCTCGTTGGATATGTTTCGTGGAACGAAGAAGGAAACTTTGCATCTTTTGAGTATGATAATGAATTTCTAAATGCGCCTGTTGAACCTTCTCCCATTCTAATGCCAAAAAGTCGGGCACTCTATACATTTCGTAATCTAAGTATTGATACATTCAAAGGTCTACCGGGTATGCTCGCTGATTCCCTTCCCGATAAATTCGGAAATGCTTTGATTGATGCCTGGCTTTCAGCAATGAGAAGGGATATAAAATCATTCAACCCAGTGGAAAGGTTGTGTTATATTGGAGAACGTGGAATGGGTGCCTTAGAATTTAAACCGGCAACCTATAAATTAAAAACCAAAAATGTTCCTATTGAGATTGCTGAAATGGTTCATTTGGCATCAGAAATTCTAAATCATCGAAAAACATTTTCAACAAAATTAAAAGTTACAAATCCAAAAGGTCTGAATGAATCATTGACGAGTTTACTTACGATTGGCACTTCTGCAGGAGGTGCAAGAGCCAAATGTATCATTGCTTACAATGAAAAAACAAGAGAAGTTCGATCTGGACAAGTTAAAACTACAGATGACTTCTCCTATTGGATTCTGAAATTAGATGGAGTCCAAAACAACAAAGACAAAGAACTAAATGACCCACAAGGTTTCGGTAATATTGAGTATGCTTACTACCGCATGGCGTTAGATTGTGGAATTCAAATGATGGAATCAAGGTTACTAGAAGAAAACAATCGTTATCATTTTATGACCAAACGTTTTGACAGAGATCAGGGCGGTGAAAAACTACATATGCAATCTCTTTGCGCCATAGCCCATTATGATTTTAATATGGCAGGTGCTCATAGTTATGAACAGACCATGGATATCATTCGAAAAGTGGTTGGGGAGAATACAAGGGCAACGTTAGAAGAACAATTTAGAAGAGCTATATTTAATGTTATTGCGCGTAACCAAGACGACCATACAAAAAACATAGCTTTCTTAATGGACAAACATGGAAACTGGAAATTGTCACCAGCATTTGATATGACCTATAGCTACAATCCCAATGGGCAATGGACAAACCGACACCAGATGAGTATCAATGGAAAACGTGAAAAGTTTCTCAATGATGATTTGGTTCAATTGGGCAAAAAAGCCGATTTAAAAAACTTTCAAATCAAAGCCATCATTGAACAAACAAAAGAAGTTGTTTCGCAGTGGAAAAAATATGCTGCCGAAGCAAACGTTACTCCAGCTCTACAAAAAGAAATTAAAAAGAATCTGACAATATAAACTTCCACGGATTCATCTTATCTGATAAAAACAGTAGCTTCTTCGATTTAGATCCAAAGATGACAACATCAGATTCAACTTCCGAGAATATAGATTATGTCGCATAACAGGTGACAGGTGCTTGAGTGTACTCGTACATCCTTTACAGTTTTGTTTCTATACATACTTTACAAAAAGGATCACAGAAATTCCGATTCAGACGGTAATGAGGATGGCATTGGATTTTTAAAATGCAACAATTTCCCCTTAACGTATATAAGTCGATCACGCCAAGACATACTCCATAAAAATGGATCTTTACATGCCTCTCTGAGATTTCCTCTAAACCAACTTCTTTGTCGACTTTCGCTGATGGTCAGCAGGTAAAGAATTTTGAATTCCTTCTGGAAGTATAAAAAGGATATTAAAACTTAATTAACTGACCGGACTTCTTTGGTTTACAATCTATGGAAATGGAAAGCAAACAAATATCGCATGTTCTTCCTTTCCCCGCAAGATCAAAATAAAAATAAATGGATTCTGCACATCTTTGCTTCGCCGCCTCTCCTGTTTCTTCATCATTAGGGAAAAAATCTCCATTACAAGACAACACAAAGAAGGATAAATAAATAATTTTATTTCTAATTTCCATAAAAACTTCCTGCAGTATTCGGACTCTCACCATCATGTTTTTGAGTACTATTGCTCACCTTGGAATGCCCACTTTCGTCCTTATTGACCATTGGATTCCCATCCACATACATCATTCGATTCGTTCCTTCTGACTTGGTTGGGAAGTATCAAGGCATCAAATTATTAAAAATTGATCAGCTGTTCAGAATTCTTATGATTACAAAATCTTAGAATCGCTACTAAACATAAATCACAATCTCGACCTTTTGTTTGTTGAGAATTATATGCGAGTAACGATTCAGCACATCTTTGCTTCGCCGCCTCTCCCGTTTCTTCATCGTTAGGGAAAAAATTTCCAGTACAAGAATATAAATTGATTAAACAGAGAATAAATAAAAATCTAAAAACCACCATACATTCCTCCTGAAGTCATATTAGAGAAACCATTTTTAGCAAATCCAACTGGTCGCATTACACATCTTTCTCGGTTTCAAGCAAACATTTTTTTTCGAAGTTTATAAGTTCATTGATTTGTTTATCCGTTGGTGGATTAATTTGCTCTGTTTTTTCAAGAGTTCAGCCTTCTACTGTTGTAAGAAAAAGCCTTCACCTTGAAGGTCACCACAATAACAATTACGGAAGAATTGTTTCTCATATAAAATCTAATTAATTTCAAAGTTTGTCTTAGAGAATTCTATGAGACTTACCTTATTCAAAAATCCTAATATTCGCGATGTGGATTTTAAGACGAAACATCTTTACTTGTAGTGATATTCATGGTGTTTGAATTCAAAATCACTTAAATAAAAAATAAATTGCCTAAAGAGGTATAGTTCTCAATTTGCATTAAAAGTTTTTAAGAAACAATATGCAAGAGATCAAAATCAACGTAACTAAAAACCTACATAGAGATTCTATTATTACTGGATTCGAAAGAATTTTGTTCGAACGAGATTGTTTGGGTAACCTCTGGATTGGTTCCTGGAACCAAAGTCCTATACTTTATAAAAATGATGGAGTAGAAATTACTCGTTATGAATTCCCCATTGGAATTTACCTAGCAAGCGATAATCCTTTCCACTCCAATCCGGATACCGTTTCATTCGGGACTTCTAATTCGGTGATTTATTTCAACGATGATAAGTTTTTTAACTTACCTTCTCCAAAATTAACAAATTCCGCACCTTATCAAATATTAAATATTGGTTTATATACTTATGTAATATTTGCAAACACAAGTGGAAGAAAACAAATCCATAAATGGGATGGAACACATTGGGAAATATTAAACTCAAAACTAGAATTTCAAAACCTGCGGAATCTAAATCAAATCAGTAACAACAGAATTTTAGTTACTGAAAATAATCTAGAAACAGCTTACATTCTAAATTTAGAAGGAAACTTTATATCGGAATTTTCAACCAGTGGAACTCCGATGAATGTGAAAATCAACTCCGATAAAATCTTTTTATATTCCGATTCAAAGTTAGAAGTAAGAAACAAAGATGGAGAATTAAAACATATATTAGATTTATATGATGAGACAATGAAATCTTATTTTGGATCTTATTTAGAATTTCTAGATATTTCCATTGATGACCATTCAAACCTTACTTTACTCCTCAAAGAACGAAACAAAACCCCATCAAAAAAACACTTATTAAATTTTAATTTAGATACACTGACCTTAACACAACACCCCTTGTATCATAAAATCACCCCTGATTTAAATGTTCTAAGATTTGAAAAAGACAATTCAGGAGACCTCTGGTTTAAAATTTTCGGAAATCACTATTCGGAATCATTTTATATTATCAATCAAGAATTAGCGTCATGAAACAAAATACAAAACTAAACTTACAAAAAGCAGATTTTTACTCTGGGAACCTAAAAGAAATCATCATGGATCGGATGCTGGTATTTCAATCTCAGCGCGATACTTTTCAGAAGGCAGTTGAAAAAACTAAAAACAAACTAGACCAAAGTTTTTTAAAAGACTTCGAATCTATGTATGGTTTCAAACCTGGACAAGAAATTTTAGAATGGGAAAATTTAAAAAAAGCTTATAAATCCATTATGTATGAAGTAGCGGATGTTTGGAATATGATCGATCACCACTCCGCCGAAGAAGAAGAAATGGAGGAAAATGAAGAAGGTGGTTTTGAATATGCTATCTCTTCTACAGAAAGATTAATCAAAATAAAGGATCCTGAAGAGGTTCTTTCTTGGTTAGTTGGTACTTATAGCGGGCTTATGTTTTTATTCAATGGTTCTTATGCTTTTGCCTCTGACGGTGGTGGCGATACCTGTTGGATCAATCTATTACCAAATGAAAAGGAATCCATAGAAGTAAACCATTACAACCATGAGATCGGAGTTTTAGAAAATTTACCTTATTATTCGATCAGCCATTTTATTGCAGATAATTGGACAAACGAAACTAACGAAAGTTATGATGACGAAGAAGATGAGGAATTTGAAGAAATAAATTCAGACAAAAAAGAAAAAGAACCAATTTTAGTATCCAAAATTAAAGATAGTTTGATTCGATCCTTCGAAAAGGAAGCTACTAAAATTTATGAGAACAAACCTATCTATCATAATTCATTAGATATGTTTGAAAGATCAGCATGGTTACTCGGGCATAGTTATGGTGACCCCGCCTATGCATTTACCGAAAAATTAGCAGATGCACCCTCTTATACTACTTGGGAAGAGGAAAAACCAGAAATCAAAAAATATCCAAACTTGGCTGCTTATTGGATCATCCACCACTTCTATCTCAAAAATGACGATGCATGTAGAGAGACCATCAAACTTGCAACTAAATCGAAAGGGAAAATTATCCCAACACTTAGTAAACATATACTTGGGTATTTGGATGGAAACTTAAAAACTCTATTTAATGTTCCATCCGAAAAAGTAGAAAAAATTAGAACCCAAACATTTGGTAATGCCGATCCAAAACAAATTGAACCAAAAAACGTCCAGTTATATAACGATAGTTTAGGGTTATCGAATCTCAAAACCATTTCCAAAAAAGAGTTAGAATCTAGAATGAAAACAGATTCAGACCTCTTTCAATTAATAGAAGATTATCCAGATGATGTGACAACACATGATACCATTCTAAAAGAAATATCCAAAAAAGATCCTAACCTAAAAAGAGTCATTGAAGACTATTTTAGAGAACGAATGGATAGTGCTTATAATACTTGGCCTTACAATCCAGAAAAATTAGAAAAACGACTTTCTACTGTGATCAATGCAGCCTTTCGACAAGGGTTGAAGTATGATGCAGACAATAAAAAAGCTTTTTGTGGAATCACAAAAACTATCGGCATGTTGGATGATGACAAAGCTATGATCTCCCTAAGGGAAGCGGTTCATAAACTCAAACAAGATGACCCAAGAATGGAATACGTTGTAGAGGCTTTAATCAATAGTGATCATAAAGAATCCAGATCCGTATTAGCTGATGCAGCATGGCGTACTTTCGAGACCCTTGACAATGTAAAAGAAATCAATCAAAAGGTTCAAAAAGAAGGCCCTACATTAAATAACATGTTCACCGCCTACACTCATTTGAACGAAGCCTTACAAGAAAGAATTCTAACTTTAGATGAAGTCTCTGTTGAATTAATTAAAAAACTTTTTACTTATCGTGACCATTTTAAATACTTTGGAATGAGTGTAGGAAATGCTTTTGCTGTATGTGCTCATTTAGGTTTAAATGAACATATTGGAATCATTGAGGATTATTTAAAAAAGAGTTTTCAAATCAAAGGGAAAGATAAGGGCTCCTATTTAGAATTACGTCTAATCATTAATATCTCCGAAGCCGCCATTGCTTGGGCGAAAATGGAGCCAGAAAAAGCAAAACCAGAACTCTCCAAATTTTTTACAGAAGCTGATAAATCCAATGATCCGGGAATTGCGATTGACCTAAAGGCATGTTATGTGGCAGGTCTATTGTTTTTGGAACCAGATAACAAAGAGTATTTGAATTTCGCGGAAAGGATTCTTGGAAACAAAGGAGATCAGATCCGAGTTTATGGAATCATCCGTTGTATTAAAAAGAAAAAAATTGTCAAACTCAAAGACTATCTTTGGTATCATATCTATGCTGATCCAAATCCTATGGTAGATTACTCTTGGAGTTATATTGAAGTAGAGGCTAGGAGCGCTTGGGAAACACTCACTGGTACAGAGGCACCTAAATTTGATGATTCCGATGAGTATGCTTCCGCACTTTCCAAAAAGAAAACCTTGTTACCAGAGGCAATCCTCCATCCAGAAAAGTATAGCATCCAACATGTATTCGAAAAAATTCAAGAGAGCAAATATAAACATGAGGATGTTGTGCGTTATGGAGGTCCGTGGCTTGTTGAATCTCTAAGATATTCCTTGGATGAATATAAATATTCGGGTTCTTACGACCGTTGGGAGGCCATCAAAGCCCTATTCATTCAAGGTCGAGGAGTGTATCCATATTTTATAGAAATTTTCAATCTACCTTACGTAGCTCCCTCTTGGAAGGCTTATCTATTACAATTCATGCGAGTTATGGAACCCGAGTCGATCAAATGGAATCAGATTTTTAAAATGGATTCAAATACAATCAAAACACAATTGGAAAATCCAAGTCCTGAATGGTATGTATGGCAAGATTTACTTGCGGCTCGCCTTTTTTTGTTAGATGGAGAATCTTCTTTTGAAATTATTTCGCAAGTGATCAAAAATCGATTAGATATGACAAATCATGAATCATACGATTCCAGTATCTATGAAGAAAGTTTAGGACTGCGGCTACCACTTCTCCTGCGATGGTTTGGGAAAAAAGGAGATGATTTGATCCAAAAACATTGGAAAGAAACAAAACCAAATTCAGAAACACGTACAATGTTTGATTTGGCAGCCAGACGAAAATTAGAAAATCAAATTCCAACAATGCCAAAGATAGAAGAACCGGGCATTTTACTCACCTTTTATCCGGAACACAGAGAATATAGTTGGCATACATGGATTCATATGACTCCCGATGTAGTTAGGTTCGGAACCAATGAGTTTCATTTACATTCTGTATTACCTGATTCCAAAACAGAATCGAGTATCACTTCCGCAGGAGAACATTTGGAAATGATCTGGAAAATGGCATTTACTTTAGGTTATACGGTTTCTAAGAAAAAACCTAAAACAAAGAAGTAATAACGAAAAAAGTCCCCATCAGCTTTTATATTAAGTTTTGGGGATTTTATAACCTTTACCCTTTCCCAACGGACTTTGCATATTCACTAGGGGAAACTTTTTTGAATGCCTTAAATGCTAAATTAAAATTGGCTTTGGAGTTAAAACCTACTTGGTAAGCCAGTGATAACAAATTGGCCTTTGGATTTCCTTCAATCAATTGACAAACCTCTGCAATACGATATTCGTTCACCAATCGATTAAAATTCATACCAAGGTAAGCATTGATATATTCACTTAGTTGGTAATCTTTGATTCCTAGTTTTTCAGCAAGGTTAGCTAAATTCAAATCTTCTTCGCGATACACAAAATCTACAGTGAGTAGAGTATCCAAGTCATGTTTCAATTTTTCCAAATTTAAATTTAGAATTCGAGAAGTTCGATAGGACTGACGAAGTTCTGGCAATAGATCCTTAAACAACTGATGGTTGATTTCCGTTCCAATAAAAGCCACAACTGCCATCAGTGTAGCAAGTCCCGCTGTAAAATAAATTCCTGTATGCCAACGAAGAAACGTACTCAGAAAGATGAAACTGGCAAAAGTAATATTACCTTTCAGAATCATTCCCAAAACTTGTACTCCTAGTTTTGCTTCCTTATTGGGATTCCGATAAAGAATCATTCTATATTGGTAAATCATCCAAACAAAAGTACCCACCCAGTAAACACATCCGATCGCAGAAATCATTTCTGGAATAGAAAAGGGAGCTCCCGCAAAACTTTTGTTCATCGATTGTACGAGAAGATGAGGAGTCGTCCATTGCATGAGAAGAAGTAGAAGCACTACGATAAAAGTTGGATACAATCGTTTCAATCCACCAAAAGGAATGGGTTCTGAACTGAGAAATTGTTCGATCGTGTACTGCATACTCCCAGGGATCAAAAAAATAATAGGAACGTAACCATGATTCAAAATGGCTGTTTCGAATTCATAACCAACATACAAACGATAAGCGTAAATGATCAGAATCCCACCAGAGAAAGCAGCAATCATGGCAAAGGGAAATCCTTTAGAATCCTTCTCTTTCACTAGGATACCGATTCCTAAAATGAAATGATACCAGGCCCCAAACTGGAGCCATGAACCAAAAAACTCGAACATGTTGCAAAATTCGGACAAAATGCACGCATCCGTCAACCCTTTGGAGGCTTTCCGTACAAAGAATTAGTACAAAATCATGATATTAGACCTAAAAAATCGTCCAAAATCGCCATCTTAGACGCCAATTAGGCGTATTCATGGTAAATTTGAGTCAATTCAGAGGCGAATTATGAAAAAGCAAAAAATCTATCGTCTGCTTTTGCCACTTGGGGTCTTCCTTCTTGTGGCTTGCGGGCAAAATGGAAACCAAAACAAAGAAGGTAACGCAGCCGTACTCGGTGTGTTAAACGGAACAAACTTCAGTGACTCAGCAACACCGGAAGCCCTCCAGTTAAGTAATGCGGCAAATACAAGAGATATCAAATCTGCATTTGCAAAAGAAAATGATGGAAGTTTCACATTTAACGACAACATCTCCTACCTCAGTAATGATGGTGTCAAAATTACAGGGAACCTCTTCATTCCAAAATCAGGAACAGGCCCCTTCCCTGCTGTAATCTTTGTAAACAGTTGGGCACTCAATGAGTATGAATACATTGTACCGGCAGCTAAACTTGCAAAAAAAGGATATGTAGTATTCAGTTACAACACAAGAGGTTTCGGAACATCTGGTGGACTGATTAACGTTGCAGGACCAAAAGATATGGAAGACCTTTCCAAAGGAATTGACTTCTTACTCGCAAATGCTCCTGTAAATCCGGCAAACATTGGTATTGCGGGAATTTCTTATGGTGCCGGTATCTCTCTTCTTGGGCTTAGCAAAGAACCTAGAATCAAAACAGCTGTTGCGATGAGTGGTTGGGGAAGTTTGCCAGATTCACTTTATGGAAACCAAACACCAAGACTTGTCTGGGGATTACTACTTGTCACTGCAGGTTATATCACAGGAAGAATGGATCCAGTCATTGCTGAAAACTTTGGGAAACTTCTTGATACAAGAGATGTAGCAACTGTTTTGGGATGGGCGAGCGAAAGATCACCTAACAGTGCGGTAAATGCATTAAATGCGGCAGGAAAACCGGTCTACATTTCTAATAACTCACAAGACAATCTTTTCCAACCAAACCAAATCCTTCCTTACTTTGAACAACTCACAGTACCTAAAAAATTAGATTTGAATAATGGAATTCATGCCACTGCTGAAGTAGGCGGAATTCTTGGTCTTGATAATTATGTTTGGACCAATGCTTATGACTGGTTTGATTATTGGTTGAAGGGAGTTCAAAATGGAATCATGACTAAACCGAAAGTTTCCATTCAAAAACGGTTTTCTTCATCCAGAGTTACCTACTATGCTTGGCCCAATCCAAATAAAGTTGAACGAACTTACCATTTGAGACCTATGGGAATTCTTAGCCCTGGTAAAATCACAACCACTGCGAATACAACAAACGGCAACGATACCATTCTTTCTGGTGGAACCAGTGCTACAACCGGTGTCCCTCTTCTTTCAGAAATTTTGGACGGAGCAGTATCTGTTCCTGTAACAACCAATGTCAATTTGATTGATCGCACCAATGCAATGGTTTATATTTCTGACCCATTGACAAGTGTCCTCAAAATACGCGGGCGTACTTTTTACAAAGGACGAATCAATAGTTCAGACACAGCACCTCATGTTGTGGTCTATCTATATGAAGTTGACTTTTGGGGAACGGGCAAACTGATCTCTCATGGAACAGCAACCTTATTTGGTGTAAAAGGAAAAGATACAGATTTGAATGTTGATTTACAAGCAGTAGCTCATGACTTTCCAGTAGGAAGTCGCCTTGCACTTGCGATTGACAACATTGATCCAATGTATGCAGTCCCAAAACCTGTTTCTTTATACACAACGACGTTTAAACACAGTACCTCTACAGCATCCACTCTTCGTTTTGAAAGTGAATGATCGAAGTACATACGTAGACTTGAATTGTCACCATATTCACCTATAAATCGTTAGATAACTTATGGGGAGAGGATTTCCTCTCCCTTTTTTCTAAAAAATATATAAATTCTAACGCCCCGGATAGTAGCGGAAATCCTTTCGCCAAAGCGAAAGATTGCAGCGGATAGCCGGAAATGGCGCCCCACTCTTTTCATTTTCCTAAATTTAAACTTGATTAAGAATAGACTTTGGTGGTTCCGAGTCAAGAATCAGTATGATTTACGAAAAAGGGAAACCCGTTGCCAATACATTATTATGCTGGCCTCCATTTGTTGGATATCACCACAGAACTTGGGAAACAAATTAAGGAAGACCAGAAAAAAAATCCACTAAAACGACCGCTAGTTGTTGTTCCCAATCAAAATTTAATTCCATGGTTACGACTAAATCTTCCAAAAGTCAATTCAGCGCAGATTTCTCTTAATATTGAGTTTACCTTTTTAGAAAAAGCAATTTTAAAAACCATATTCCAATCTTTGAATATACAACCTTTCGAAGAAGAAACTGCTCTTTATCAATACGATACTTTAAAAAAAGATTGTTTTGCTCTCCTCTATCAAAAACAAAAAAAAATCTTAAAAGATTTTCCAGAAATTGAAACTTATTTAGAAGAAATTCCAAAACTATATTACCTCTCTGATGTCCTAACCAAATATTTTAAAGATTATGAATTGAATCGAGAAGAATGGATCAAGGACTGGTTGGATCTAAACAAAGAAAAAAAATCCATTCCAAATGAATTAAAAAAAGATCCGTATTGGGGATTAGAAAAACAAATATATACTGAAATTTTTAAAGATTCATCCAAACCAAAAAATCTATTTCGATATTTGGAAGAAGGGAAAAACTTACCGCTGAGTGGCGACTTACACTTGTTTTGTCTTTCGAATTTATCTGGAACCTATATTGATTTTTTAAAAGAAACTGCAACCGATGAAAACTCGAAATTTAATGTCCATATTTATCAATTTCACAATGGAAAAATCATAGGAAAACCTTCAGAAAAAAATAAAAACTACTTATCTAAATTTTCTAAACCACAATCCTACTTAGCCAAAGAATTTGCTAAAGATAAATACAATAAACAAAAATCAAAATTTGTTAGCGGTGGGATGTTATCGAAGTTAAAAGCGTTTTTATTAGAAGAATCTCCAAAAGAGGAGAACTATCTTGAAGACCAAACAGTCAGGGTTTGGAATGCTCCTTCTGTATATCGTGAATTAGAATCAATTGCCCATGATATACTTGGGAAAATTAGTCTGAGCAAAGGCAAACTTAGTTTGCTTGATTTTGTTATCCTTGTTCCTGATATGAATGAATATCGTTCTTCCGCTGAATGGGTGTTTGATGGCGGGATTTATAGTTCTCAAAAAAAAGACAGTTCTCCGAAATTACTGAAAATACCATATTCAATCACGGATTTAGTGGCCAAAGACAGTTCAAAACTATATTCGGCATTATCCACCTTGTTCCGTTGTATAACCAACGATCGATTTGAAAAAGATGACATTCATTTTTTATTCAAAAATCCTCTCATCATAAAAGGATATGAAGAGGATGAATCTTCTTCTCTAAAAGTTTTAGATTTAATTGATTCTTTAGGTTCAATTTATGAAGAAGGAAACCAATACAACCCGTATACAATTTCCTTCGGTCTCAAACGTGCTGTAGTGTCTATGATTTCAGATTCTGATAGTGCATGGGCAGAAACAGAAACTGTGACCAAAGAAATTTCTTCCGACCAAACTGTGATTCACTTTGTAGAAATATGGAATCGGATTAAAAAAGTTCAAAAAACTTTGAAGGAAAGAATCTTAAAAACTCCAAAAGAGGAACGTTACTCAATTTTAGAATCTCTATTCCAAGAATTGTTTCACTTCGAAGGTGAGTTGGAGAATGAACGTAATTTTTTAAATCAATGGTTACGTGCCGTTTCTTCTTGGTGTCATCAAGATTGGAACCAAACAAAAGATTTTTTAGAGATGATATCCTTAATCACCGAAGAAGTTTTTTCGAACATACCAATGCATCGAGGAAACTACTTAACCGAAGGTGTTACAGTTTCACTTCTACAACCAATGCGCCCTATTCCTTTTTTACATGTATATATCGCAGGATTAGGTGAAGGAAAATTTCCTGGTTCCGTGGATAGATCTAGATTCAATTTACGTAGATTCGATTCCAAACCTTGGGATCTCAACCGAAGAGAAATCCAAGAATCACTTTTTTGGGAATCAATTCTCTCAGCAGAAGAAAGTATTACCTTTTCCTATGTTGGTAAAAACACATTAGAAGATAAAGAATTTGAGCCATGTTCCACTCTTTTCGAAGTGATGACCACAATGGGGATCAAAGAAGCAATTGAACTGCCACTAACATCATATAGTCGATTTTATGATTCAAACCCCATCCCTTCATTTGACTATGTTAGAAACGTTAAAAATCTTAGAGGGTCTAGCCAAAACCTACAAAACCCAAACTTCACAGATCCAAATTCTCTGGACAGTTTGGAGACAAACCAAAGAACACAAAATGAAATTTCGATCCAACAACTAACAAATGGATTAAAAAACCCAATCTTAAGTTCTTTATCTGAAAACTTTGGAAAAGTTTGGGAGGAAGAGGAAGAACTCGAAGTAGAACCATTCCAATTAAATCACTTAGAAATTTTTACGATCAAAAAGATTTTTATACCTATCTTTACTGAATCTTTAGTGACTGAAAAAGAATGGAATTGGGATAGGAAAAGAATTCAAACCCACCTAGAAGAATACACTCGCAAAAAAGAAAAAGAAGCAGAGTTTCCATACGGAGCCTTTCACATTGTATCTTCCAAAATTTTATTGGATGAGTTAGAAGTGATCACGGAACGATTCCGTTTTCTAAAGGAATCACTTTTCCATTCAGACGACCAATTAAAATACTTAAAAGCAGTTTCTATCGGTGACACAGGACTAAGAGATTGCACAAAAATGAATTCTTACCAAATAACAGACGTTCACTCGATCATTGGAGAATGGGAAAATCTGATCGAAAAAGATGGGATCTTTTACTGGTTTCTTTCGGGGAGTTTATACGACAAACCGAAACAACCAAATGAACATCTCAAAGATTATTTAGGCAAAATGGCAAATGTTTTTCTAAGTGCTTGTTTGTTTCGAACTTTGGATAAAAAACTTGTGATCCTTCCTGTTAATTCGCGAGATTTTAAAAATGAAAGTATTTTGGATTTTTCAAATCTTCCGACATCAGATTGTAAATCTTATCTCAATTCAGTTTACCAGTTGGTTACGGATACAACTCCCAAGTACATTCCTAATGCAGGTCTGAATCTATTCTTTTCGAAACATCCATTAGAAGAATTAGAAAAAAACCCTGATACGATTGATCCTTTATGGAAAGAGTTTCTTCTGGAAGAATCAGAAACCGTTTTACATTTTGAAAATAAACTAATGAAACTTTCTCCGTATACAAAAACGTTATTGGATGAATTCTCACTCCGTTCTGTATGGACAATTTTTTTACCTCTTCTTAAGAAAGGATTCCAATAAATGGATCATCCATTAGCACAAAAATCCAAGTTTATTGAAGCCTCTGCAGGAACAGGAAAAACCCACCTTATCATGCAAATGTTAGGTGAGATTATGGAGTTTGATGTAAAAAACAACGTATCTGAAAATCGAATTCTTAACACACTCATCCTTACTTTTACGGAAAAAGCTGCCGGTGAATTAAAAGCAAGGCTCAAAACAAAAATTCTAGAACTAATCAATTCTGGAGAGAATCCAGCTTTTTATCGATACCTAAGGGACTTGGATCAAGTTTCCATTTCGACCATACATGGTTTTTGTAATATGGTTTTAAAAGAGTACCCGATTGAAACTGGGAACAATCCAAACTTTCGACTAACAAACACCGATGAAATTGTTAACAATAGTTTTTATCAATTAAAAAGAAACCATTGGGGTGGGAAAGAAAAATCGGAACTTGCCAATATTCTCATCGAATCACAAACCTTAGAAAATGAATCTTCGATTACCTTTGCCGTATCAAAACTTCTATCAAATACCAAAAACTATTATTTCCCGAAAAGTTTGACTTTGGAAGAAAGGTTTGTTTCTCCAAATATAGAAATCATTTTATTAAATTTAAAACAACTGATTCTATCACTACAAGGATCGGTCGGCGATTCCATCTTAAACCAAGGAGATAAAAGAACCTTAAACAAATGGATGGAAAATTGGAGTTCATTCAATTCATTTGTTTCGGCGATTGAATCAAAAGATTTAAAAACTCTCAAATCCGAATTACTAAGAATTAGTAGTTTGCAAAGGACTTCAGAAGGTGTAGTTTACCAAGGATTCGCTTATTTTTTGTTAATTGGGAAGAATATTGTTAAAAATTTAACCAAAGAAGCAGAAGTTGTTCAATCAAAGATTTCAAACCTAATCGCCTTACTTGAAGAAACCTTTCCCATTGGCGAAATGGATTTGGACGAAAAGTGGTTCTTACAAGAAACCGTTTTTCAATTAGTCGAAGATTCAAAATTGCAATTAAAAACAAATGATGCGCTTACATACGATCAAATGATTCTAAAAGTGTATGAATCCGTGGTGACTTCGCCAAACCCATCGCTCATCACTTCATTAAAAGAACGTTACCAAGTATGTATTTTAGATGAGTTTCAAGATACAGACAAAAACCAATACCAAATTTTTCGTTCTCTTTTTATGGATCCAAAAGACAAAAGTCGCATGTTGTTTTGTATTGGCGATCCCAAACAAAGTATTTATGGATTTAGAGGAGCAGATATTGGAATTTATTTGGAAGCAGCTGGTGACTTTCAGAATTCTAAAGATAGTCTATCAACTAATTACCGTTCTACTAAAGAAATCATCGAAGGATTAAACATTCTTTTCTATGATAAAACCAAACCATTGGGCGAAACTAGTTTTTTCCCAATCGAAGAACCAGGTTCGAAAAAAGAAAATTACCAATACCATCCTGTAAATCACCCAGACATTACGGAAATTAAATATCGTTATGCGGATCCAAACGAATTTGGAATCCATGTCATCCAATATCCAGATAAGTTTCCTAACGTAAGTCGAGTTAGATCCGAATGGGCAGAATCAATTAAAAATGAAATTCTATCCTTCCAACAAAAAAAACAATCCTTATCTTTTTTTAAAAAAAACAGCCCTACTCCTGAAGGAGTAAAACTAAAAGACATCGCTATTCTATGTGGTAATAAAAATGAAACAGAACTTGTAGAAAAGGTTCTATCGAAAGCAGGAATTCCTTGTTCCATATACAAACAAAGGGGAATTTTCCAATCAGAAGAAGCCGACCAAATTGAAAACCTTCTAGAATGTTTGATAGATTCAAACAGCTCTCGTTCTTATAAAAGAATCCTTTTTTCTGAATTATTCGGTGTGAGATCAGAAAATTTATCAAAATACAATGAACATTCTATCGATTCGTATGAAAAATCTTTAATCGATATTTGGCTGAAACTAATACGAGACAATCGATATGCCGCATTCTTTCGATCTGTAATGGATGAAACCAAGGTTCTTTGGAGTCATGAAATGAAAGATTTGGAATGGGAAAGGAAAAGAACCAATTATAGGCAGATTTTCCAAAGATTACTTGAGTTCCAAATTAAATCCGATGCGAACCTTAGTGAATTGTTGGATGAATTACGTGAACTCAAAAAGAAAAAAACCTCACCTGAAGAAGAACCTCTTTTTGATCGCGAAACAGAAGATGATGCCGTTCAGATTCTGACTATCCATGCTTCCAAAGGGTTAGAATGGCCTATTGTCTTTTTATATTATTTTGGAACTAGACCTCAAAGTTTAAACAATTATGAATATCCAATACAAATTGAAGAGAACCATAAAACAGAAAGAAGGTGGATCATAAACCTTTGGGATTCGAAAGCCGGTAAACAATTGGAGTTTCAACATTTTTTAAATGAACAAAAACGCCTTCTATATGTTGCCCTCACCAGACCAAACCTAAGATTGTACATACCGAAACTATCCTGGGGAACAGACTTCACAAAAAAAACTGGATATGGAAACATCTTATACAAAGAACTGGAACGAATTCAGGAATCCAACTTAAACCATAGAACAGAAGGGAACTATTTTTTATTTCGCAATCAACCAAAATCCAACGAATTTGAACCATCGAATAACAAAAACCAAACATCACAAGTTGAGGCGAAGAACCTGAATCCTATATTCCTTCCCATAGAAATCAAATCAGGAAGGATACTCTTACAACATAGTTATACAAGTTTACAAACTTCGCAAAATACTCTAAACAAAACAAACGAAGAGAATTCAAAAGAAATTGAAGAACCTTTAGAACCTGAACCAACCAAAACAAAAACTGATCTACCATCCAGCTCTAAAGTAGGGAATTTTCTCCATCGCATACTAGAGTTATGCGATTTTTCTATTTTTGAACTCCCAATTAAATCCATACTCGAACATCCTTCTTGGATCTGGGCCTATTCGGAGTCTTTTCGGCAATATCCCATCCAAGCAAAACAAAATGCAGAAGAAACTCTGGACATGATTGTTGTGAAAGTTTTGAAACGAGCCATGACTGCAGAAATCACTCTCGCCGATGGGGGAACGTTTTCTCTTAGCCAATTAAAACTAGAAGAAAGATCTTCCGAATTAAAATTCCATCTGTATGTCCAAAAAATGTTAGAGAACTCAGAAGTTAAACTAACACCTGGATTCGAAAATTATCTAAAAGGTGCGATCGATTTAGTTTTTTGTAAAAACGAGAAATACTATATTGTAGATTACAAGTCCAATCTTTTGCCGAATGAAAACTATGATACAAACGCAGTAACATCTGCGGTGATTGAAAAAGGATACCTCATTCAAAAGTCAGTGTATGCTCTTATCCTCTATGATTACCTTTCTTCACTTTATGGAGAAGAACTTGCATTGAATCGTTTCGGTGGAGTTTATTATCTATTTCTTCGTGGAATGGGGATCGCAAAAAATACGGGAATATATTCGGATCTAAAATCCTCACAAATGGAATGGACTTCGGAAACATTCGCCAATATACGGAAAGAAATTTTATCATACATTCGTGATGCGTCCCTTAGTTTGGAGAAATTATATTTATGAAACAAAGAGAATTGCCTTATTTAGAAATCGCAAAAGAAATCATCACATACTTCCCTCATATACCCAAAGATCATGAAAATTTGATCGCACAGCTAATTGAAACCAATCAAAACGGAGACCTTTATTTATCTTCATTCGATTCTCCTGCGATTAAAAATTTCAAAAACCAGTTTCCATTCCATTTAGAAACAATTGGAGAGGAAGAAAGACTTTTTTTTCAAAAAACTTACAAAGAAAAACTGCACTTTGAATTGGCAATCAAACGTTTATTAACAAACCGTAAAAATGATCGCATAACCAGTACACTTGATCTTTCAAAAATAGAACCATTGATTTCGAAATTGGAATCTTTTTTTAGAAACCCGCTGGCTATGGAACAAAAACAAGCAGTGATTGAATCAATCACCGGACTTTTTCGTGTCATTGCGGGAGGTCCCGGAACAGGGAAAACGACCGTTGTTTCATTCATATTAAAACTGTTAGACGAACTCGAGAAACTGCCACAACCAAATCGGATTGCCCTTGTTGCACCTACAGGAAGAGCTGCTCAAAGACTTACAGAATCCATTCAAAAAAATTTGAGTTTTTTCCCGAACACGGCTGCATTGACTTCTTCATTAAGAGGACAAACTGTTCATAACCTTTTAAAAATATTCCCTAACGACCCAAAACTGTATTATGGAGAAAAACGTTATTTACCATATGACCTCATCATCATGGATGAAACATCAATGGTAGATCTGAAACTGATGAATGTATTTTTGGATTCAATCAGTGACAATACCCATTTAATTTTACTCGGGGATCCAAACCAATTACCATCCGTAGGACAAGGAGAGGTTTTAGCAGACTTACTGAAAGAACTCAGAAAACAAGGGCAATTTGTTTCTGAATTAAAAACCAATCATCGATCTTCTGCTTCTTCACAGTTCAGCATATTTGCAGAACTTGTAAAAGATTCTTTTGAAGAAACAAATACAAATCCCGAGTTCCCTACTCCGAAAGTAATAGAACCTAATCAAATAAACAAAGCGGATGATTTCCTCTGGTTACAGAAAGAAAAACCAACTCCTACGAACCCATCTATTTATCACGACTGGAAGGGTGATGACCTCATCCAATTTTTATGGAAAGATTTTTTTCTTCCCACTGCGATCAAGTCTTTGGATTTCCAATGGCAGATAAATGATCTCTTAAATCCAGAGAATAAAAACAGGTTAGATGAATTGATTTCCGAATACCGATGTTTGACCATTCTAAGAAACGGATATTACGGAATCGATTCTATACAGACGAGGATTTTAAATCTCGCAAAAAAACAACTCACTTCGCAAAATTATTCGCCAAACATAGAATATAGACATTTGGCTAAATCTTTTTACTTCCAAGGGATGCCTATCATTATCAAAAGAAATGATCAAATTAGAAAACTTTTTAATGGTGATATTGGCCTTGTATTAAAAATAAATTCCGAACTAAGAGCAGTATTTCCTATCGAAAATCGTTTGTATTCTTTTGCATTGGACACCTTACCCGAACATGAACCGGCTTTCTTTTTAACCGTTCACAAAAGCCAAGGGTCTGAATACAATACCATCTTATTGTATCTCCCCCCAATTTTTTCTTTTGATTCCGATTCCGAAGAAATCCCCCTACTCAATCGCAGAATACTCTATACCGCAGTAACAAGAGCCAAAAAAAAAGTAATCCTTATGGGGGACTACCAAACTTGGAATTTAGGCCTAGAAACATTTCGAAAAAGAAATACAGGAGTTGAGTTATGACAGAGTTTTTAGGAGTTTCAAAACAGACTCTAAATTTCCCAAAACCAAACTACCTCCAGAATGTATCATTGAAAATTCCAACATTAAGTTGATACTATTTCCAAAATCTTCATTTACTAAATACCCATCACTATCAATCACATAACCAGAAATATGTGGTTTTGTGGGAATTTTTGATTTTACGATTTCGGGAAGGATCCGTTTATCATTCAAATACCCAAAAACTCTTTTTCTTTTTGCAAAAGCGTAACCGATTTCGAAAGATGTTCCATCATCAACACAAGCACCTCGAAAGGGATTACAGTTGGCAATGACTATATCAGAACGATCAATAATAGAAACGTTTTCTAAAAAAATTTGATTTGCCCTATCAAGTAATTGTTTATCTGTCACTTCACCATCAAAGGGAGTTAAGGCACGATACCCAAATGATGCGCAGAGAGTTTTCGCATTAGTAAGAACTTCCGAAGCATTCGCCAGAAAAACTTCCGGGCCCGCAAGATAGATAGTCTGCATAATGAATTCTATCTGGAGCCGAAAGAAAATTCAAAGATTTTTTTAATTCACCCTGGGTTCAGCAGGTGTGAGTTTGACTTCGCTAAATGCAAATTTACCATCTAAACCAAAATAGAAAAACCTTGGCCTTTGGGGGTTATATTGCAAATCCCATGCATCCAAAACATTGTCTACACCAACAAACCATTGAAAATGTCCAAAAAATCTTTGAGACAACCGTAAATTCAGATTTGTATGAGGATTTACCATTCGGTATCCATATGTAGCACCAGTGGTACAATACGAGAGATTGTTTTCTGCACAGTAGTCTGAAACCCCTGTTGGGAGCTGACCGAGCGCATTGGATATGTTAGTTTGTGCCTGGTTATTTAATGCAGCTTCCAAACCATCAAAATTGGTTGGCAGATCCGGATTACACCACAAAGGATTTTTAACACAATAATAAGGTTGTTTTCCAAACACCACTGCAAACACAGACAAACTCAAACCGCTGGACTTTTCATCAATACGAATGCTAAAATTCCAACGATGGGGGCCCCTTCCCTCAAGAGGGAGTTTCGTTAACTCATCTCTGGTATCCGTATAAGTATAACCAACGCTAGTTGATACGATTTCGGTAAGTCGAACATTTATAGATGACTCAATCCCTTGTGTAGTGGCTTTCTGGTAATTTGATGTTTGATAAACCATAAGACCCGACGAATCTCTCACTGGGTTCGTTCTAAATCCGATCAGATTGTCTACGTTGTTGTGAAATAAATTTGAACTATACCAAATTCTTTTTGTAATGTCCCACTCCCAACCAAAGTTATAACTTCTTGAAAGTTCTGGTTTGAGATTGGAACTTCCCACAACTCGATACCCTACACCTGGATTTAAAAAGTTAAAGTACAAGTCTTGAAAGCTGGGAGCCCGATACCCAAGCCCATTCGCTGCACGAAATCGAAATTGGTCGGTTACGTCATAACGAATGGCAAGTTTAGGAAGCCATTCACCACCATAAATAGAATCATGATCATAACGAACTCCCGGGACAATTTGTATCCTAGGTTTATCAGAAACTCTCCACTCATCTTGCACATAAAATGCATTCCTAAAACGATAAGCATTTCCATTGATTGTTTGTCCTCTTGTCAACTCCGGATTAAAATCCTCAAAACAAACATTGGGATAAGTTCTACGGCAATCAGGAGCAATACGAGCTGAAGAAATTTGATCCTGTAAATTTTCGGCACCAACGGAAGTTACATGATTTTCTGAAAATTTATAATCTACTCTAGATCGAAACTCAGCGACTGCATTGTCTGTTCTTTGTTGTGAGTCTAAATCATCAGCCTTTCTTTGGTCTGTTGTATATAAATCTTGAAACCTAGAATAGTTTGCGTTCAAATTCACGTTTATCTTTTGATTCGCAACCCAATCCACATTAAAAGCACCCATAAAATCATGAGTTTTATTCCTTCGATCATAAACAGTTCTTGGAGGAGAAGCATCAACAGCTGTCTGATCCAAATGCCTATAATAAAACTGTCCGGTGAGTGTTAAGTTATCTGTCGCGTGATAAACAGTTTTATTAGAAAGGTTCATATCATTAAATGCACTTCCCGAAGTTGATTCGAGTGGTGGTGAATAATTTGGTAACCGAGTTGCTAATAAATAACTATTAACAGCAGAAGTATTCGCTGGGTACGGATTGTACCCTGGAGCAAGTGATGCGTATCTCCCGTTTCTTGGACCGGGAGTTGCGTCTGGAGTTAGATCGTATCCGTCTCCTTTATGCCAACCGACAGTGAAGAGTGTAGACAATTTATCACTTTTTGCTCCAACAGTTGCGTAGTTTCGAAACTCCATATAAGATCCGTAATATTTTTCACTTCCCGAACCTCCCAAAGTTCGAAACTCAGCATACAATGGATCTTGTGCTTCTTTGGTTATGATGTTGATCACACCGGCAATGGCATCGGATCCATAAATGGCGGAGGAAGCTCCCTTAACAATTTCAATTCTTTCAATGTCTTCTGCTTTGAAACGAGTTAAGTCAATCGATCCACTAAATCGACCCGTAGTCCTTTGTCCATCCACAAGGATGAGGACATTCTGTGCAGAAAGTCCTTGCAAACGGACAGTTTGTCCCCTTTCTCCTGCTTGGGCAGGCCTCACTTCTATCCCAGGAACGTTCCCCAGTGTCTGCGAAAGATCCCTCGCCCCCATCGCATCTATATCTTTTCTAGTGAGAACCTCAGTAGTAATTGTGGAATCTTTTAAAAGATTTTTCCTTCTTGTACCAGTCACGGTGATCATATTTGAACGATCCAAATTGGAATCGTTTGGTTGAATCCCTGATTCACCATGTTTTGTTTGTTTGGTGGTCTCAGAGGCATCCCCTTTATCAGCGGCAGGCTCCGCGTATAAATCAGAATCAACCGAAACCAAACCAATATACGCTACTAATAAGAAATAGAGAACCTTAGGGAATTTTAATCCCGAGGTTTTTTGAAAACTAATTTTCATACTTTATTTAAATGCAATTCAATCAATTGAGATTATAATTTTTTCCATTGAAACTTTGGATTCCCCGAAGTTCCCGCTGCACTATAATAGTCCAACATCTGGATTGCATATTTCGATCCATCACTTCCAGTGATGATAAAAACATCAGATTTAGCAGTTAAAATTGTATCTGCATAAGTATACCAAGCGCCATATCCTGCTGGCATCGGTGTTAAATCAAGTGGGGCTGCCATCACAGGGTTAATACTTTCTGAAGAAGAAGTTACAGGGCCACCTCCGGCAGAAGAAAGCCTAACATCTACAACTGCCGTACACTCTGCACCTGTAAAGGCAGCGGCAAAATTTGTAGAACCCGATTTACATGCACCACCGCTCCCGGTTCCGCTGGTTCCACTATTTGTCTGAATATTATATCTTTTTAAAGCAATATCCCACTGTGCAGTAGACTCTACTTTAACTCCGTTCGATTTTAAACTTATATACACCCAATTACAACTTGAAGTGGCATTAACCGCTGTCGTAAAGGCCCCCGTTGTGTTCACAGCGTTCGCAGGAACTACCGTACAAGGGATAGTGCCACTTTCCACTCCTCCGGCAACCAAGAGCAATAAAGCAGATGAATCATCACTGCTATTCTGCTTCAGCGAACAATCAGTAAAAAAAGAAATGTTTAATAAGATTACGAATGAGAACTGTTTTAAGATTTGGAATTTTGATTTTATAGCCATTTGGATACCTCTTCTAATATTAAATTGCCAAAGAACCAATTTGGCCCTTTGGCAATTCCAACCTTTTGAATACTATAAGATTGGTCTTGTGGATACGTGAACTTTAGTTGCTGTTAACAATGTAGTATTTGAAATACGGAAATATGCAGAAAGGGCATCCGTTGTTGCCAAGACATTGGATGCATCAGGCCAAGCAGAATACTTAATAACCGCATTATCATTATTAAGCGATCCACGAACTCTACAATCAGCACCATTTACACCCGTTGCCCAAAAATGAACCGTAGGAGCGGTAGTCGTAGAATTTCCAATACTGATACAAACATCATTCCCATTTGCTAATGATACAGTTGGGTTTGCTCCAGCATCCATTTGGCCACCTTGGTAATTTCCATAATCTTTGTTACGAAACCAAGCGTAAGGGTTAGGACTAGAAACAGATTTACCTACAACGAAAATATATTGGCCAGTCAAAGTGGGGGTCGTAGTCGTAGGAGCTGTTTTATACCCTAAGAAAAAATACATGTACCCATTGTCCCCTAAAGCTTTTAGGTTTTCGAAACGAAAGAAATTTCCATTTCCTGCATTCGGTTTGCAGAGAGCTGTATAAGAACCGGATGTATAAGTTTCATCGATGGTTTTCTCACAAACCGTATTTGGATCTTCATAGTTAGCAGCAAGAGCTAACAAACCAAGGGAAGTATTATTATTGTCGTTCGATTCTCCAGGACAACCGATCGAAAGGGAACCTACGAGAAGTAGGCAGAAAAGAAGCGTCAATTTGTGGGTTAGTTTCATTAGACATTTTCCTAAAAGAGAATGAGTCTCATTTTTTGTACCCTTGAAATCCGTCAAGTACTTTGAGACTCAATCTCTTTTCTGTTGACTCAGATTCCCTACCCTTTGAACCTTGGATCATGATCCAATCCAACCAAAACAAAACATTAGCTACCTTCTTAGTTTGCCTAATGTTACTATCATCCGCCGCAAACGCAGAAACAAACCAACGAATTGTTTCCGTAAACGGAACCACTACCGAAATCATTTATGCACTCAAACTAGAAAACCAATTGGTTGCGGTAGATTCCACTTCTTACTATCCCAAACAAGCGTTAACTCTTCCAAACGTTGGTTACCAAAGGACATTAGCAACGGAAGGGATTTTGAATGTAAAACCCACACAAGTCATTGGACTTGAGTCAGCTGGACCACCTGCGACCATTCAAAATTTAAAAGATGCAAGGATTCCTCTTTTATTATTCCCAGATGAGTTTAAACTAGAGACTCCCGTAACCCGAGTGTTAGAGATTGGAAAGTTATTCGGTAAACAAAAAGAAGCTGAAAACTTAGCGAAATCCATTCGAGAACAAATCCAAAAATTAAAAATGAATAAAACTAACGTGAAAGTTTTATTCATTTATTCAAGAAACCCAAGTTCTGTTTATATATCTGGAACTGGAACCGCGGCACATTCCATGATCGAACTTTCTGGAGCCAAAAATGCAATAACCGAATTTACAGAGTACAAACCTCTTACCAGTGAAGCTCTTGTAAAAGCTAATCCCGATATCATTCTTATGCCAGAGAAATCAGCGCAAGGATTCGGTGGAGAAAAGGCTATTTGGGAAATTAACGGTATGGAACTCACTCGAGCCGGCAAAGAAAAAAGATTAATCGTATTAGATGATTTGCTTCTACTTGGATTTGGACCACGACTTCCTCTCGCTCTAAAAACACTCAATGATCAATGGAAACAGTTGGAATGAAGAAAAAGTTTCTCTTTATTATCTTCTGTACCGGCTTTGCCATTTTTTCTGCACTTGCGTCGTCCTTCCTCGGCGCAATGGACATTCATTGGAAAGATTTATTTTTAAGTGAGACAATAGAATCTCGAGTTTTTTTTGAACTTCGGCTACCAAGAATCCTTCTCGGACTTATGGTAGGAGGTTCGCTTGCTTGGTCTGGTGCATTGGCTCAAGGTTTATTTCGAAATCCCATCGTTGATCCCGGTCTCATTGGAATCACAGCAGGTTGTGCTCTCTTTGCTGCGATCGCCATAGTTCTTGGAAGTTCGATTCCTTTTTTACACTCTATTTGGAGTGTTGTTGTTTTTTCTTTTGTTGGTGGAGTTCTATTCTCCTTTATCATTTTCTTTTTTGCAAAATCAAAAGGAAGAACAGATGTTTTTTCCATGTTACTCTCAGGGATAGCAGTAAATGCTATTTGTATATCTGCCATTGGTGTTTTGAGTTATTTCGCTAACGAAGCACAACTCAGAAATCTTTCCCTTTGGAATATGGGAAGTTTAGGTGGTGCCTCTTGGAGTCTTTTGAAATCCTTTTCTTGTTTTTTTGTTTTACCACTTCTTGTTAGTCCCTTTATCGCCAAACAATTGAATGTTTTTATTTTAGGAGAACGTGAAGCCACACATCTCGGGATATCCACTGAAATTTTAAAAACCATCATCATTCTTTTGATAGGTGTAAGTGTCGGGACATGTATTTCAATCGTTGGTAATATTGGATTTGTTGGTTTGGCAGTACCACATATCGTCAGACTAGCCATTGGACAAGACTACAGATATCTTCTCATCACAACTTATATACTGGGTGGGGGGTTACTCTGTTTTGCAGATGCCATCTGTCGAGTGATCATCGCTCCATCCGAAATTCCAGTTGGGATCGCAACGGCTCTACTCGGCGCCCCATTCTTTCTTAGCCTAATTAGAAAAAGGATGCACTCCACATGACAATACAAGCAATCGATATAGACTATTCAATAGGATCCAAAAAAATTCTCTCAAACATTGAATTAGAAATTCACCCTGGCGAACTTCATGTTCTGATCGGAAGAAATGGTGCAGGAAAATCAACGTTATTTCATATGTTATGTGGTGACGTTTATCCTGAAAAAGGAAATCTTTATTTAGATGGAATTGAACTAAGAAATTATTCCAAAAGTCAATTGGCAAAACTAAGAGCTGTTCTCACACAAGAAACGAACATAACTTTTCCGATTCATTCCGAAGCTGTGATTGCTCTTGGTCGGCATCCACATGTTACAGACATACAGAGAGACAAAGAAATTGTTCAAACATGTTTGAAGATTACCGACTCTATTGAACAAAGAGAACAAAACTATGCAACATTATCTGGCGGCGAAAGGCAAAAGATTAACTTCGGAAGGATCTTGGCCCAGGCCTGGGAAACTCCTCCTCGTTATATATTCCTAGATGAACCAGTATCAGCTTTAGATATCCCCAACCAATATAAAACTCTCAATATTTGTAGGCATATGGCAAACCAAGGATATGCCGTATTTATGATCTTACACGACCTAAACCTTGCTGCGCAGTATGCAGACAAAGTAACCCTACTTCACAAGGGCAGTATTGTTAAATCTGGGAAACCAAACGAAGTATTAACAATCGAAAATTTAGAAACAGCATTTGGAATCAAAACAAGGATCCTAAATGCACCAGAAGGTAATTTTATCATTCCAGAAATTATAGGAGAAACAATATGAATGAAAACTTAAAACAACAATGGGAAAATCTTACAAAAGAAATGCCCAAACTCAGGATTCGCGATGCGGCAAAACACTTAAATGTGAGTGAAGCAGAATTACTTGCCACAAAAATTGGTGAAACCGTTAAATTACTCAAACCAGACTGGGCGGATTTTTTAGTCAATACAACAAGTCTCGGTTATGTGATGGCCCTCACAAGAAACGAATCCTGCGTTCACGAAAGAAAAGGGGTCTACAAAGATGTTTCTGTTAATGGACAAACTGCGCTTGCGGTAGGAGAAGACATTGACCTTCGGATTTTTCTAAAAGATTGGAAGTATGGCTTTTATGCAGAAGATGCCAAAGAAGATGGAGTTATGCGTAGTTTTCAATTTTTTGATACGAAAGGCGATGCTGTCCATAAAATCTACCAAACCGAAAAGTCGACATTAGAAGGTTGGGAAAAACTAAAAACTCAATTTGTAGACGAAACTCAAACATTCACTACACCAACAAAAGAAACAAAACCCAAAACCGAAACTGATGACTCAAAAGACATTCCAGGTTTTTTAGAGGCATGGAGTAAACTCGAAGACACACATGATTTCTTTTCTTTACTCAGGAAATTCAATTACTCACGTGAGTTTTCTCTAAAAGCTGCCAATGGAAAATTCTCATTCAGAATTTCCACAGAAGATTTTTTAAATCTGATGAAAGAATCAAGCAGACGTGAATTAGACATTATGATTTTTGTTGGCAATCCGGGAATGATACAAATCCATACGGGAAAAATTCAGAAATTGGAACCAATGGGCCCATGGTTCAATGTCTTAGATCCTGAATTCAATCTACACTTAAGAACGGATAGAATCGAATCTGTATACATAGTCGATAAACCAACGAAAGATGGACTCGTCACCTCCGTAGAAGTATTTGATAACGAAGGAATCCTAATCTTACAAATGTTTGGAAAAAGAAAACCTGGAATCCCACAATCAAACGTTTGGTTCCAACTATCACGAGAGTATTTAAACAAAAACGAAGAACTAAACCCTTCTCTTGTATAAATCATTCGGAAAAGTTAATTTCATTTGAAACCCTTGGACACCATCAATGTCCAAGGTTCCTCCCATTTGTTTTTCTGCGATGATCTTCGCCAAACTCAAACCCAATTTTTTCTGTTTCAATAAATCAAATCCTTCCGGCAATCCAACTCCGTTATCACGATATCCAAAATAACAAGTATTCCCATCAAAGGAAAATCGTATCGAAATTTCACCTACTCGGTTATCGGGAAAAGCATACTTAAAACTATTTGAAAGTAATTCAGTAAATACAAGGCCAAGAGGAACAGCGGTATCCAAAAGCAAAGCCCCCTCTTCTACTTCAAAATGAATATTGATTTTTATTCCAGAAGTTGGATAAGCCTGACGAATCATTTCTACTAAAGATTGTAAATAATCGGAAACACGAATTTCACTTAAATCTTTATTGGCATATAAGTGGTCGTGAACCAATGACATGGTTTGAATTTTAATGGAGGTATCTTCAACGATGGACTGAATGTTTTTATCATCAGGAAAATCTGATGCTTGAATCATTAAGATGGATCTAACTAGTTGAATGGAATTTTTTGTTCTATGGAATATTTCTCCGACCAAATTTTCCTTTTCACGCAATGACTTCTTAATCATCTCTGCATAAACTTTGTTTTCTTCAACTTCCTTTGAAAGCAGATGGTTGGTTTGAATGAGTTTTTCATAAGGATCGTTGATCGCCGCAAGAAACACAGCTTTATAGATCAAATAAAAAGCGCCTATTTTATAAATATGTCCAATTACATTATAGACATCATAAACACTAGTGTATACGGCAAAAACCATCTCACTAAATATACAAACAATAAAGGCTGATAAGTAATATTGAAGTTGTTTCTTGGACGTATAAAAATTAGATTTTTTATACGCAACCAAAGAGAGACAAAGAATTGTGATGATTACGTATTCTGTATTTTTTTTAAACGCAGTGAGCCCCTTACCTTGTTCGTAGGTAGTCGGTATCCAGTCATAGAAAAAAATAACCAAAAAGAATATGATAGAGACTAAGACAAACGCCAGCCCAATCAAAACTTTTTCTCGAATCAGTCTGTATTTTTCATTCGGTTTGATATAAATAGCAACAAACAATACAATTGCGGTCACCAATCGAGAAAATATCCAAAACTGCGATGATTTATTGCCAGAATTTGGAGTGATGAAATCAGGCATCCCCTTATATCCAAGGGCATGCATAAAATCCACCAAACCAACAACTAGAAACCCTACCCCCAAAAACAACGTATGGGAATTCCGGCTTTGGGAATAAGAATAATATCCAAGTCCAAAAATGGAGAAGGAAACAATCACACTAAAGATTTCTGTAACGTTGTGAAAAATTAAAAAATACCCAATCTCATACTCGCGGTAAAAATATTCAGGGAATGTACCAACCAACAGGAGGGGAAAAAAACAAAAGAAAATCACTCCCAAATAGAAAGTATTATTTATTAACGATTTATACAGAAAACTCAACATGGATAGCACGCAATTAGATATAGTTCAGGTTTCTTTAGCAAGAATTTATTACAAATTACAGAAGGACTAAATGAGAATTTAAAAAACTAATCCCTTACTAAATCAATAGAAACAAGGGTGATGTCGTCTTTTGAAATTTGCCGCATCGCGGACAATTTGTTCATCAAATTTGTATGAAATAAATCTTGTGGGTGATCTACCAAGGGCTGAATCTCTGGGAACAAAATAGTATCAGGTTCTTCATCCGGCTTTAAATTTTCGTACAAACCGTCCGTAAAAAAAAGAATCCGATCCCCTTTTTCCAAATTAATCACTTTTTGTTCATATTCAAAATTAGACCTTACTCCCAAAAGAAGCCCAGGGCATTCAAATGATTCTATTTCTCTATTGCGAATAAGTATAAAAGGAGGATTCCCTGCAGAAGAAAAATACAAATTCATCTCTTTGAAATCGATATAAAAATAGGCAGCGCTGACAAAACGAGCATTCAAACTCATACAGAGAAACCGGTTCATAGCTCCAATTAAATCTTTGGGGGACTCTTTAAACTCTTTGGCATTACGAAAGGCAATTTTTACAGTTGAAGAATCTAGGGCTGCACTCACACCATGACCTGTCACATCAGCAATGATCAAACCCAATCCTTCTGAAAACTCAAAATAATCATAAAAATCTCCGCCCACATCATAAAGTGGATGGTAGGACACAAACATTGATAATTTTTGATTTTTGGGTAAAGTATCAGGTAAAATCCGCATTTGGATCTTTCTTGCCGTTTCCAAATCTTTCTTAATTGTTGTTAGTTGGTTTTGGGAAAGAAGATTTTCTTCCAATAAAAATCGTAACCTTCGCCCTAGAGCCAAAGAAAATAGAATTACTTCAAAGGCAGTTCCAATTTGGACACCATAACGACCAAATGTGGTAGAAGGGATTAAAGATGCCTTGGTCAAAGAATCAAATATGACTCCTACAAATAAAGTAAACCAAGCAAACAAAAAAAACAAAGATGACTTAACACCTTTGATATAGGAATAAGCACCCGCAGACATCAGTAAAAGGAAAATATAAGGGAAAGTATAAATAAAAGAAACTTCAATCCAGTTGTGAGGAATGATGAATGACAAAACTGCCATGGCTCCAAAGGCAACCACACTCAAAAGAATCAAACGATGTAAAAACGGATTTAGATTCTTTAGGTTTAGGAAAGTCAAAGAAAATAGTCCCACAAATGTTAAAGAAGTATTTACGGAAACATAAAGATAGGGTTTCACGGATAAAGCTAGATCAGGGAAAATTAGCTGTTTGAAAAACCCACCCAACAAGGAGTAATTAATTGCTAACGTTGCCAAATACAAACAATAATATACATAGGCTCTTTCGCGAACACTAACGTAGATCAAAAGATTGTATAAAAGTAAGGCAAAAATAATTCCGAAATAAACACCATTGGCAATATAATCTCTTTCCATTCGGTCAAAAAATGAATTGATCCGCCAAATACGAAACGGGGCACTTAATATCCCTGAATTTTGAATTTTAACATAAATTGTTTTTGTTTCTAACGGTTTTAAGGTGAATCGATAGACTGGGTTTCTATGTTGGATTTCTCTATCGGCAAAAGAACTAGAACCATCAAATTGTTTTTGAACCGATTTTCCGCCCTCTTCCCAACCTAACAAAACCTTATCGACCCAAGGAGCTTCTAATTCGAGAATATAATCAATTGTTTCGTGATCAGGATTTACCAAATCAAACTTTACCCAAACAAAAGGTTTCCAATAACCAAAATTATATTTTAGTTCATGGGCTTTTGACCAAACGGCAGATCCCAACAGGATTTGCTCAAAGGTTTTGTTTTCGAATGTGTATTGGATCAGTGGGCGTTCAGGAATTTTAGTTCCGCAAGACAGAAAAACAAAAATCAAAAGAAATAATTTAATTCTGCCAAAAGGGATCATGGGCGTGTAACGGGCCTAATGCCAATCTTCTGAACCTAAGCGTTCGTGAAATTCAAAATTAAAATTAGGAAGAAAACGTATTGCCAAAATCCCTAAAGAGCTGATACTTTTGGCAAATCAAGGAGATAGATTTATGTCAGCAAAATTTGAAATTTATAAAGACAAATCAGGAGAATTCCGCTTCCGCCTTAAAGCTGGAAATGGGGAAATCATTGCATCAAGTGAAGGTTATTCCTCTAAACAAGCTTGCGAAAACGGCATTAATTCAGTAAAAACTAATGCCGCATCTGCGGAAATCGTAGATCAAACGTAAGAACAACAGTAATCCGTTACTGTTTGAACTTTTAATTTAAACTTGGATCCAGCAGGGACTTCAAATTCAGACTGACCGTCAATTTGGAGCCATGTCTCGGATCCCGGTAATAAAACCGAAAGTTTTCCAGATTGGATTTCCATAATTTCTTTCTGGTCGGTTCCAAATTCATACTCTCCGGGCATCATAATTCCCAAAGTTTTCTTTTCCCCGCTCGGGAAGAGGATCGTCCGACTGGTAACGTTTCCATTGAAGTAGATATTTGCAGATTTTAGTACAGTTACTGATACAAATGAACTCATACTGACCAAAAACTGGAAAGACCCCAGACTTCCAAGTGAATTCCAAATCCCCGATCTCGCCGGTTTTAGACTAAAAAGTGTTTGCGAAATTCGAAAGTACCAGAACGGTAAGGTCAGTGCCCATAAAGTCATCACAAAAGTCAGAGAACAAAAAACAACAAGCAAGGGAAAAATCCATAGAACGGATCCTTTCTTCCGCAATTGTTTTGTTCGCAAAACATGGGTTTTCTCAGACCACGATGGAAATGATAGCCAATCATGCAAAAATTTCCAAAGGTCTTGCTTATAATTATTTTAAAAGCAAAAACCAAATTTTTGAACAAATCATCGATACTCACCTCGCCAAACAAGAAAAGTTTTATAATAATATCCCTCCGAACCTTTCTGCGAAAGAATATGTCCGGGAATTTTTTAACCGCTCCATTCAATTTGCAAAAGAAGAAAGAAAAACAATGGTTTTGATTTCTGTTTGCCTATTCCAACCAGGTTCGGTTTCACTTTCGAAAAAGATGTTAGAAAATGTGGAAAGAAGATTTGCCCCTTTCAAAGAGGCAATGAGAGAAAGGTTCCGATCCTATGGGGTCAAAGAACCCGATAAGGAAATGATCCTTATCAAAACATTTCTTCATGGTGTCATCATGAGCCAACATTTCAATGATACAACAACTTGTACACCTACGATCATTGAAATGGTTTTAGAAAGATACGATTACAAAAACTAACCGCTTATTCCCCTGCCCCACCCGGAATTTTTAAAATCAAAAGGTTCGTTGTTGCCGTTGCCAGAAGTTTATCTTTTTCTGTTCGCATTTCCCCTACCATGTGAATGGTAGAAAAACCTTTTGCTTCGACAGATGCAGTCACGATGACCTTTTGGTTCACTGCCACTCCTCGAATGTATTGTATATTCATATCAATTGTAGTTGTAGGACGTTTAGCAACAAGGTAACTTAGCGGACCAAAAGCATTATCAAACGCTGCAGCAATCACACCACCTTGCATCATCCCCATCGGATTGGTTTGATCCTCGGAAACGGGAAATGCGACAGTGATACTTTTTCCTTTTGTATAAGATAAAATTTCTGCTTTCATCGCTAAAAAAATAGGTGGAGGGACGGTGATTTTTCTTCCCCCATGATTAAAATTAACGGTCATATCTTCTAAGATTTTTTGCGTTTCTTCGGTTGTGAGTGTTTGCATAAAACAA
>NZ_RQFG01000023.1 GCF_004769235.1 Leptospira kanakyensis
GCAAGCGTCGTTCCAGTCCCTAACGTCCCCTACAGGGACTCAGGGCCGGGGAACGTCGTCTCCACTCAATCGTTATGCGTAATAGACATAAATTTCTTCTATAAAAAAAACTTATAAATATTTTAAACTTAAAGGAAATACAAGATGGATAATTACTTTCAGAAGCAATCTGAAGCTAAAAAACTTCTACAATCGGTGCAAGGGATAACTAATTTCGACGCAGTAGCAACATGGGATTCGAATGCCTCTGATCAAATAAAAATCTTATTTGAATCTAATTTTGTTTTAAATAATCAAATAAATGATCTAAATAAACAATTAATAAAAGCTAAGACTGATTATCAATCAATTCCATTTTTTAAACGATTGTTTACTTCTAAATTTCCTATAAGAAAAATAGAAAATCAAATTAGTTTAAGTAAATCCCATATTAGTGAAAATACTTCACTGGCTGAACAACTTCAGGAGTGGATTGACAAAACTCCCGATGACATTTCACAAGCAAAAGCATTACTCGTTGAACTTAAACAAATAAAAAAAGAATTAACAATTTTAAAAAAGGAAATTTCTGCATCGATCAGATCCACTAATCAACAAGCAAGAGCAAAAAATTCCCAAATAGCAAACCAATATTTCAGTAACTCAAAATATAAGCAAATTCAAAGAATCGGAGTGCGAGCAGAAAAAGAAAGTGCCTTACGTATGCATGAAAGCGAAAAAGAAGAGGTCGAAAGCCAAATCATTGAAGTCGAAAAGATGATACTTTGGATCGAAAGAATTAAAAATTCATAAACAATGTCTACTACGCATAACAGCGACTTACCGCTACGCTTCGGCACAAGGCCTCGCTCGGCCTACGGCAAATTTTCCTCCTGTCACTCGCCTTGCTTACGCAAGCTACGTGCCAGTCCCTAACGTCCCGTTTCCGGGACTCAGGGTCGGACAACTTCGGTAAGTCTAGTTCGTTATTTGCAATATTCGATAATTAAGTTTAAAAATCTTTTCAAATGTATTCCTTTTCACAATCGAATTGTAAAAAAAACAAAAATACTCAGAAATTTAAAAAAGTGAAAAAGAAAGAAAAGAGAAGCAAAACTTAAATGCATTGCATTTCCATAAAATTCGATACTAAACATCGAACACTGCAAATAACAACGGCTAACCGCATCACTTCGGGACTTACGCCCTCGTTCGGTCTACGACACATAGGCTTTTGTCACTCCTCTTGCTTACGCAAGCCTCGTGCCAATCCCTAACGTCCCATTCGGGACTCAGGGCCAGCCTACGTCGGTTAACCTGATTCGTTATACGCAATGACAGGAAAAAATATATGAAACCAAAATTTTTTTGTGCCTCATCTGGCGAGAGTAAAGTCTTCGCAGAAAATTTAAAAAGTATGATAAATGAATTCTGTGAAATAGACTTATGGACTGACAATTTTTTTAGTAAAAATGATTTTCCAATTGATACACTAATAGAAAAAAGAAATCAATATGATGGCGGCATTTTTCTTTTTTTTGAAGATGATAAAGTCATTTCTAGAAAAAAACAATATTTTTCTGCTCGTGATAATGTGATACTAGAGTACGGTATTTTCCTTTCCGCTCTAGGTAGAAAAAATTGTTTAATCCTACATCCACCAAACATAAAAATTCCTTCGGATATAAAAGGTCTTTATACTCTAGAAGTAAAATTTAAAAAGGGAACAAAAGATTTAGATTTACAAAAGGTCTCTGATGAAATTTCACAGTTCATCAAAGACAAAACGGGAAAACTGAATGGTAATTGGATTCAGAATTGGATAGTAAATAAATTTTATATTCCAAGAAGTAATAAATCCGAGGTGCAGGTAATACATTTCGGAAATCATTTTCGCGCTCGATTTAAATCACTTAATAATGAATACGAAGCAATCGGTGAAATAGATAAGCATTACATTACTGGCAATTGGTCTACTATTAATAATAACCTAGGCTATCATGGATCATTTCAATTAGGAATTAATGGAACAAATGATCAGCTAAAAGGAAAATGGAATGGTTATAGCTCAACAAGATCAATAATAAGATCTGGAAAATGGATCTGGAATAGAATCTAAACCTGTCACTGCGTATAACAGCGTCTTCCCGCTACGTTTCGGGACAAGCCCTCACTCGGCCTACGGCAAATTCCCTTCCGTCACACTTCTTGCTACGCAAGAAGATGCGCCGACGCCAACGCCTACTACGTAGGCTCGGCTACAGGGAACTTCGGGAAGACTAGTTCGTTATACGACATTTCAAAATGATAAACCATCAGAATATCATAGATAATTACAAATTTTATCATTATAGTTCAGATTAAATGTACGCCTATTTTCAATTAATTTACCTTGTAATATGCTTCTGAAATTTAAAAAGTATCGTAAATGAATAAATTTAAGAATTTCTTTCTTTCTAAATTAATTACTATTTTCCTATTTTTATTCTTTTTTAATAATTGTGCCGCTCTAGGATTTTGGGTAATTACATTTGAAGAAAAAGAATATGAAATAGATTCCGCATATAAGAAGAAAGATATAAACACTGTTTTAAATACTTATGGTGAACCTTCAAAAATTGAAACCGTTTCTGATCAATGTAAACAGATCATTTATAGAAAAGGAGATATTAAAATTAAATACGGCGGAATAGGAGCTTCTTATCTTACTCTGCTTTTAACATTCCCCTTGATATTGCCATATGGTTATACTTACGATTCTTTAGAGTTTAAAATTTGTGATCAAATTATAGAAAAAGAAATAAGAAGGAATGCTGAAGGACATAAATTTGTCGGTGGCCTCGGATTTGTTTGTTTACCAAATGGAAGTAATGAAAAATGTATAAAACTTATTGGAACGAAAGTATATGAAGAATATAGGCTTAATGATAATGATTTCTTGGCTTGGTTATATCTTATTCTAGTTTGGGGAACGATTTTTATTTTATTATAAAACAAAAGCAATTGGATGTACCAATTTGAAACGTCGTATAACAGCGACTTACCGCTACGCTTCGGGACAAGCCCTCGCTCGGCCTTCGGCAAATTCCCTTTCTGTCACTCGTTTGCATCCGCAAACTACGTGCCAGTCCCTAACGTCCCGTCCGGGACTCAGGGTCAGGGAACTTCGGTAAGTCTAGTTCGTTATGCGTAATTGCTGCAAAACATTGGTTTTATCAAAAAATAGCAAATTTTCCAAAAAATTCAA
>NZ_RQFG01000024.1 GCF_004769235.1 Leptospira kanakyensis
AGCGTCGTGCCAATCCCTAACGTCCCGTCCGGGACTCAGGGCCAGCCTACGTCGGTTAGTCTAGTTCGTTATGCGTAATCGTTTTAAAAATATGAATTTAGAAAATGCGATTGAAAAAACAGAGGAAAGAATAAATATTTCGATTTATCTTTTAGTAATATTTGGTGTTTTAATTCTTTTTTCAGTGTTTGAAAATGTTATCAAAATCCAAAAAAACAAAAACGACAAAATACTTAAAAGCCTATTCATAAATTATTCTTCAATTATTAAAGAAAGGGAATCATTAAAAACTCAACTAAATGATTTCCTTAATCAAACGTTTCAAATAAAATATGAAAATTCGTTTCAAAAATATTTTAAAAAAACAGACGATCTAGGAAAACTTACGTTAAAACATGATTTTATCAATATTGCTACCAATGGAATTTTTAATATTGAAATCACTAGCCACGGAGAATACACTTATCGAACTTACACAGAATTTAATGAATACTGGGAAAAACTAGACGATAGTTTCTTTTTAATAAAGCATGAAACATTATTGGAGAACGTCGACAATATAAACTTCGCATCCTTGTTTGAGGAACTAAATAAAAAAACAGACTCAATCTTAATATTTAACAAAGAAAGCAAAAAAATCAAACTAAAGAACTGGCTAAAGCTTCAAAATTTTTACTTAAGCAATAAAGAAGCGGAGGCGAGGTACAAAGCACACCGTGATAACATTCAAGAAATTTCAGATTTAAATTACGATGAAAAAACGTTACCAAAAGAAGAGATTGAAATTTTAAAAATAAATTCTCAGAAAATTGAAAAAATAAGTAGCGAACTTGATTCACTTGATGATCTACATAGCCAAAATTTAACCGCACAGCTAATTCATTTAGATAATTTAAAATATAGAGAAAAATTAAACGAAAGAAAAGAAGAATCAGTAACTTTTGGAATATTTACAATTCAATACAAATTTTTAACTTATTTTTACCCTCTTTTATTCATATCGATATTACACTGGATTCTCTTAAACTTGAAAAGATTAAAATACCTTTATAATGAACTGCCACTAAACACTAGCTTTTATACTACACTTTTCCTAAACTCAAAAAACGAATTCTCTCTATACACGTTATATACCTTAATTGGAATTCCTTTTCTTTCAAGCATATCTCTATTTATATACTATCTGTATTTTAACGATGAACTCAGTGTTTACTTAGAAACTAAATTATTCTTCTCTGAAATAAAATATCAATTATCTATTTCATTGATTACAGCACTCTTAAGCTTCATTTATTTAATACGCATCACAAAATATCTTAGAAAAATCAAAGCAAACTAGCAAAAACGACTACGCATAACAGCGTGTAAACGCTGCGCTTCGGCACTTACGGCCTCGCTTGGTCTGCGACACATTCCCCTTCTGGCATTCGCTCGCATACGCAAGCTACATGCCAGTCCCTAACGTCCCGCTGGGACTCAGGGTCGGGAAACGTCGTTTACACTAGTTCGTTATACGTAATGACCCAAATCATATCTTTATGACTGTTTTGACATAGAAAAATAGGATACCAACTCTGCACTTTTTGGACATCCTTGTGCATGGACATACAAGATATCTTTATCAAAAACATCGATTTCATTCAATCGGCTAGCCTCCCTAAGCATGTTAAAAAAACGGCTCTCGATATTGCACAATGCAGAACTAATGCTATGAACGGACATCTTTACCAATGTCCAGAAGAACACTTCTCTGTTTTTCTTAGAAATTCCTGCAATAACAGATTCTGCCCTAAATGCCAATACAGAAATAAAGAGCTCTGGAATGAGGCCACCAAAAACTTGATTATTAATACTGATCATTACCATCTTGTCTTTAAGTTACCTACTTTCTGTTATCCTTCTGTTACTACTTTTTATAAAGACTTTGTAAACTTACTCTTTGAGGCTTCAAAAAAAACTATTTATAAAATATTAAATCTCTCTTTTGATAAAAATGTTATACCTGGATTTATCATGGTTTTACACACTCATGGCAAGCTTAATCAATTCCATCCTCACATTCATGTTCTTATCACTGACGGTGGTTTGGATAAAACTAACAACAACTGGGTTCTTTCACAAAACAATCTATTTGATTTCTACCACTTCAATTCTATTTATCAAATCATACTTAAAAAAGAACTTCTCGCTTTCTATAAAAACCATCTATCTCTAGGAAACTCTTTTCTAGAGTTAATTAATTCTAATTACAAAATGTTCACTTTTACTTCAGAAAAAATATCTGATCCGTATCACGTCATCGACTACTTTACTAAGTCAATAAAAGGGTCTAATTTAAAAGAGCAGGATCTTACTATCGATGACAATCTTATCTCTATGAATATAGGTAATCTTTCTTCTCAATTGTCCCAAAAAAACTTCATTAAACGTTATCTTTTACATGTGCTACCTATCGGAACTAAATCAATTCGCTACTTTGGACTGTATTCTCATAAAGCTAAGAAATACCTTAATTCTGCTAAGTTACTCTTCCCTGGTTCCAGTAACTTCGATTCCATTACAAGCATTCATCCGGAAAGCTTAGAACATGAATTTGACTATTTACCTTACAAGTTTTGTCCTATCTGCAAGAAACATATGATCTTAATCGAGAAAACTTTGCCTTTCCAGATGCCTCTATTTGTCGGACATACTTTTGGAGACGAACCACCTAATCTGGAATTCTTTAACTCAATAGCGGCTTAAATTTATGACTCATTTTTGGGTATACATTCTCCATTACTCTCCAAAACTGGGTCACTACGTATAACATCCGCTAACCACTTCGCTTCGGCACTGCCGGCCTCGCTCGGCCTGCGGCACATAGGCTTCTGGCACTCCCCTTGCTTACGCAAGTGTCGTTCCAGTCCCTAACGTCCCGGTCCGGGACTCAGGGCCAGCCTACGTCGGTTAGTCTAGTTCGTTATGCGAAATGGGTTAAAATTTAAATTTAAAAAGAATAACGAAAAATAAAACAAAATTTACGACTTGACTTTGTAGTCACCGTGACTACCATTTCCTTATGAAATCAATCGGGATAAAAGACCTAAAAAATAACCTGAGTAGTTACCTGGAATTCGTTAAAAAGGGTGAAACTATTGTAATTTTTGATAGAAATAATCCTATAGCTGAAATCAAAAAATTTTCTCCTATTGAAAGTAAAACCGATTTGTATATTAAAGAAGCCACTGAAAATAATTCTCTAATACCAGCTAAAAAATTTAAACCTGTAAAATTGCCTAAATCTCTAATCATTAAAGGTCTTTCAAAAGATGAAATATCTAAAACTTGGAAATCTATATATAATGAAGAGAGAAATTAACTTTGGCGTTATATATCGATAGTAGTTTTTTATTAAATATTATCTATTCTGAAATAAACTCTGATAAATACTTAGAAATCTTCAATTCACATGAGAAAAAATTCAGTTCAATCCTTTTAGAAATAGAAACTTATAGATCAATAAATCTCTTTTACAATTTAAATCGAAAATTACTAAATAAAGCATGGCTAAATGAATACGAAGGGACTTTAAATGAATTTCTCGCTCAAATTAGTTTAAAAAACGTAGATTTTGATGTACAGTCTGAAATAAAAAAGAATAGAAATATATTGGAACTGAAATCTCTTGATGCGACACACTTAGCTACTGCAATTCATTTTAGAAAAATGATTTCAGAAAATTTAATAATTTGCACATTAGATGATAAATTTCGCACAGTCTCAAAAAAATTTGAATTCAATATTCTACCAAAAAGTATAACTAAATAACCCACTACGCATAACAGCGTCTTCCCGCTACGTTTCGGCACAAGGCCTCACTCGGCCTTCGGCAAATTCCCTTCCGGCACGCTTCTCGCTCCGCAAGAAGACGCGCCGACGCCAACGCCTCCTACAGAGGCTCGGCTACAGGGAACTTCGGGAAGACTAATTCGTTATACGACATGTGGCATAATTAAACTTCAATTCAAACACCGGTATTTTCGAAATTAAAGATATTGACATTGTAACGCCATCCCGTTACACCTAAAAAGTGAAAGAATTCACAGCCTATAAAGGCGAAAAATTTATCATTGAATGGTATTTCGATGAGCATAAAAATTCTGAAGTTTTAGATTACTTCAATAATTTATCAGAAGATTTTCAGATTAAAACCTTAGCTTTATTTAAAAGATTTGCTGAAATCGGCGAAATTAAAGATAAAACAAAGTTTAATTTTGAAGGTGATGCTTTATTCGCATTTAAACCTGTTCCTCATCGATTCCTCTGCTTTTTTGTGAAGGGAAAAAAGATAATCATTACGAATGCTTTTCACAAAAAAACAGACAAATTACCAAAGAACGAAAAAATTAGAGCAATAAAAAGAAGGGAAGATTATGAAAAACGAGTTAAAAAAAGTATCTACTACTAAATCTACATTTGATCGTTTAATGAAAAACAAATCCTTCAAAGATAAATTTGATAAGGAATACGACGCTTTAAATCTTTCCGAGACGCTAATCGAATTAATGGAATCTCAAAAAGTTTCCGTTAGGCAACTTTCAAAAAAAGCAAATGTCTCAAGCACTGTTATACAAGAAATTAGAAGTGGAAAACAAGATAATCCAACTTTACTAGTTCTTTCCAAATTAATTCACACTTTAGGTGGTGAAATAGTTATTAAGAAAGGAAAGAAAACATTAGCTAGTGTATAAGCCACACGTCGTATAACAGCGGCGAATCGCTTCGCTTCGGCACTTGCGGCCTCGCTCGGTCTGCGACACATAGGCTTCTGGCACTCCTCTTGCATGCGCAAGCGTCGTTCCAGTCCCTAACGTCCCGTTACCGGGACTCAGGGCCAGCCTACGTCGATTAGCCTAGTTCGTTATGCGAAATGAGATAGAATTAAAACAAATATGTTCAAAATATTATTCTGGAATATAAAACAAGCAAATATAGGAGATTCTATAGCATCCTTAGCAATTGAAAATGATCTAGACCTAATACTCTTAGCAGAAAATAACTTTTCTCACGTAGGAAATTTCCTAGGCGAACTAAATAAAACTAATTATAAATATAGCTTGATTCAAAATTTTTCATCAAACGACAGAAATGTATATTTCAGAGCCAAATCAAATTTAATCAACCGCATTGAAGATGGGTTACACCATACAGTTTTGCATATAAATCTTCCTGGATTACCTGACTTTAATATAATCTTAGTACACTTGATTAGCAAATTATTTTTTAGTTCTGAAAGCCAATTTGCCGAATTGGCTAAACTAAATGAAATAATTTTAAAACAGGAAACAAAGGTTCAACACAAAAGAACTTTGCTAATAGACGATTTCAATATGAACCCATTCGAATCTGGAATGGTAAATTCTACTACTCTTAACGCAGTTTCTAATAGAACTATTGCTTCGAAAAATTCGAGAAAGGTTTTAGATAATAATTATTACTATTTCTATAACCCGATGTGGAATTTCTTTGGAGATAAAAACAAAGTTTCTGGAACTTACTATAATAATAAAGCAGAACATGTGAAGCATTTCTGGAATATTTACGACCAGGTTTTAATAAGGCCTGACTTAATCCAAAACTTTTCACTTGATTCTCTCAAAATAATCGATACGATTCAGTCAAAACCAATTGTTACAAAGAGTGGAATTCCAAATAAAAATAAATTTTCAGACCATTTACCGATATACTTCGAATTAAATATTTAAAAAAGGATAATCAAATGGAAGACTTATGGCCAGATAATTTTAATCTAAAAGACAACATACGAACACCTTCAAAAATACTTGAAGAACAAGGAGATATCTTAGAAAAAAAAACAAGTGGAAAAATACAAGGATTACTTCATCAAACTAAGTCAGCTGCAATGGCAAATGATATAATGGAATATCACTTTGGAATTTATTCGAAAACTTTAAATTACTTTTATTCCTTTATGTCGATTAGGCATAAAATTGAATTATATCCAGTAGAAATAACCACTGATTATGAAATTTCTAAACAATTACAATGGAGATCAGAGAAAATCGAGGCAACAAATCAAAGCGAGTTCATCTTATTACTATCTGAAATTTTTAAAACTGACAAAGTCACTCAAGTCATAGCGGCTATGTTTGCCCAAAGTTAAATATAACACCTATCTCACTTCGCATAACAGCGGCTTCTCGCTTCGCTTCGGGACAAGCCCTCGCTCGGCCTGCGGCAAATTCCCTTCCTGTCACTCGCTCGCATACGCAAGCTACGTGCCAGTCCCTAACGTCCCGGCGGGACTCAGGGTCAGGGAACTTCGAGAAGCCTAGTTCGTTAGTCGCAATTGCTTAGAAATTTTTATATAATTGAATAAAAAGAAATAAAAAATACAAATCACTGCTATACTAAAATACAGAAACTACAAAAAGGACACTTCAAAACAAATGAAAAAAATTTTAATAACAGCAACTTTATTAATTTTCACTATCCAACTTTCAGCAAAGACTCATACCCTTGACGATGGTAAAATTTCATTTGAAGCAAATGATGAATTTCAAGCTTTTTCACAAGAAATAATCGATAAAAAATACCCATCCAAGCGTGCTCCAAAATTCGTTATTGGAACTAAATCAACAAAAACTTCCATTGGTTTCGATATCAAAAACAACAAAATTGAAGAAGCTAATTTGGACGACTTCAGAAAAGGAATGTCTGAAAGTTTCGACAAAATTATTCCAGGTATTGTTTGGATTAAAAATGAACTCATTAATATTAATAATAAGAAATTTATTCTCTTTAATTTTAAATCCAATGCTATTGATACACAAATTAACAATACGATGTTAATTACTAACTATAATGGCAACATGTTAATTTTCAACTTTAACTCAACTATTGACGAATATCCTAACTACAAAAATGAATTTAACAACATTATTAACTCAATAAAAATTGAAGAAAAATAATCATTTACTTATTTATTCAAATTAAATTTTAAATATATGCTATTAAAGAATTTAACAATTAAAAAGCAAACTAACGCTTAACAAGCAACTGCGACTAACAGCGTCTTCCCGCTACGTTTCGGCACAAGGCCTCACTCGGCCTGCGGCAAATTCCCTTCCGTCACGCTTCTTGCTCCGCAAGAAGACGCGCCGACGCTAACGCCTGCTCCGCAGGCTCAGCTACAGGAAACTTCGGGAAGACTAGTTCGTTATACGACATGATTTAAATTTTTCCAATAACCAAAAAAATATGATCACACCTTCAGATTCTGAATATAAAGATACAAAACTAATACGAAAGGGTAAAAAAAAATTAAATCAACCTTTCTTAGAGCTCTCTAACTGGATCAATAAAAAATACGCTGTTAAATGTATTAATATTATATATGATAAAATTATACCTGACAACAGACCTAGATTACAGGTAATACTGGAATACGAAAAAGATTATTTGTTTTTTTCTACTCCAGATGGATTTAATTTTAATGATGTTCTACAAGATGAAATATCTCATAAATTTATTGATATTGTAAACAATAACAGCTCATATAAATTTGAAACCAATTCAATCTTTACTGTTTTTTCCTGTTTTGAGTCAATCGCCAAAATTGAAGCTAACATGTCAATTAAAGAAGATGAAATCGAAAACCTTCTAACAGAAATAAATGATCCGAGTTTATGGAAGATAGAAAGATGTTTTGAATCAACTGTTTTCTTCTTTTATACTAATTTTCAAAAATATAGTTCTCAAATATTCCAAAGAAGATCGTTATATACAAAAAAATATTTTAGTATATTAAAACAATACGACGAATTTAATTATTTAACTTTAGAAAACTTATCAATAGGATTAGACAGTAAAGAGAATTTTGAAAAAAACTTCAATGGTAGTTGGTTTAACTATTGGAGATAATCGCTCAATAAAATCACGTCGTATAACTACCGCTAACCACTTCGCTTCGGCACTTCCGGCCTCGCTCGGCCTGCGGCACATAGGCTTCTGGCACTCCTCTTGCTTACGCAAGCGTCGTTCCAGTCCCTAACGTCCCGTCCGGGACTCAGGGCCAGCCTACGTCGGTTAGCTGAGTTCGTTATTTGCAATGTTCGATAATTAAGTTTAAAAATCTTTTCAAATGTATTCCTTTACAAAATTGAATACTAAAAAATTAGAAATTCTTGGAATAAAAAAATAAGGAAATCAAGGAAAAGAGAAACAATATTTTTATCTCTTTACCTTTCTTTAAAATTCTATACTAAACATCGAACACTGCAAATAACAACGGCTAACCGCTTCGCTTCGGGACTTGCGCCCTCGCTTGGTCTGCGACACATAGGCTTTTGTCACTTCTCTTGCTTACGCAAGCGTCGTGCCAATCCCTAACGTCCCTTCCGGGACTCAGGGCCAGCCTACGTCGGTTAACCTGATTCGTTATACGAAATAGCGCAAGGATTGAAAATGGATTCAACAATAAAAATAATATTAAAAGAAGCTTTGGATACATCAACTAATGTTTCCGATTTGATTAGGAAAACTTATGTCGTTGCAAATCAATTAAATTTAAAAGATATCACTTTATGGGCGCACAATGAACTCTACGGATATAAAAGAGAAACAGATTTACCAAACTACAGAACCCTCCCATGCGAAATAAAAGTTTTTAATCCTTATCATGGATACCAGCCATTAATCATACAAGACGCAAAATTATCAAAATTACTTTCAACTGCTCCGATTCCACTTCCTATTCATGATATCGAAACTCTTATAAACACAACAGAAAAAAATGGCACAAATTTCGCAACAGCTAGGTTACCAGATGAAATTAGAAACTTTCTTATGAATGGTATGAACGTCTCGTTGATCCCTGAAGCGCATCTATCTATTCAGGCAATACACGGTTTATTAAATTCAGTAAGAAATACAGTTTTAGAATGGATGTTATTACTCAATAAAGACGGAATTTCCGGTGCAGATCTATTATTTACAGAAAGCGAGCGAGAGAAAGCATCTGCACAAACAATTACATACAACCTAGTTGTTGACCAATTAATTAACTCTCAAATTCAACAAGGCACTACCAATTCTTCTCAGAATTCCATAATAGATATAAATGCTTTAAAAGAATGGATATCAAGTGTTGAAAAAGGAATATCAGAACTTGGAATTAGACAATCAGAAGAAGAAAAACTGAAAAAATATATTAAATTACTACAAGAAGACCTAACTAAAGATCCAAACTTTAATATTAACAAAGCTTCAATTTTCACAAGTATTAAAGCAATTCTCGAAGGTGCAGGCGGTAATTTACTTGCTTCCGGAGCACTTTATCAGCTAAGTAAATTTCTTAGTTGAATTTGCGCTACTTCGTATAACAGCGCATTAACGCTTCGCTTCGGGACTACGCCCTCGCTCGGCCTGCGGCACATAGGCTTTCTGTCACTCGTTTGCATCCGCAAACTCCGTGCCAGTCCCTAACGTCCCGTCCCGGGACTCAGGGTCAGCCTACGTCGTTAACGCTATTTCGTTATGCGAAATTATTTTAAAGGTATCTAAAAAATGAAAATATCAACAATATTCTTAATATCACTTTCAATATTAATACCATCTGGCCTTTTCACTTTTTTCATAAAAGGAACTCGCTCAATTCAAGAAACCAATTTCACCTTACAAATAAATCAGCCATTAGAATTGCAAAACAAAAGTAAAGTATTGCTATCAGATGAAAGTATAAAGAAACTAAACGACGTCATAAACCAAACAAATTCGATTCCTAACGAAGAAAGATTACTTATAATTTTCGAAAGAGAAAGAGAACATTATATTCTTCTAATATCACTCATTACAATAATACTTACCATAATGTCTATTTATTTCATTTTTACAAGATTTGTCGAAAAGGAAGAATATGAAGAATTAAAAATAATTACTAAAAACATGCGAGTAAACTACGAAAACATTCTAAATGACATAAAATTCAATTTAATAGTTCAAGAAGTTATCATAAAAACAGATCTTTACAATAAGACACTAACCTTAATCGATGACGAAACAATGAAAGTTGTAAATAACCGCGAGGATTTTGAAAAATACATATTCGATCAATACAATGAATTATTTAAAGAAATTGCAATCTATACCTCAAATACTAATTTTAAAAAAATCTATGCTCCTACATTTAATTATATGAATGCTATTATGCGGTATGGCTTTGCGAAAAAATTCCTTTCAAAAGAAGAAAGAAATATAGATAAAAGCATTTTTTTCAAAACACAAATACATCACATTAAGATTATATTTGGAAATAAAAAATACCTTGAATTCAGAAATTATATAAAATCTGGTTTACCAAATTTCAATTTTCCAAACTAAAATAACTTCGCATAACAGCATATTACCGCTTCGCTTCGGGACTTCGCCCTCGCTCGGGCTACGCCAAATTGTCCTCCTGTCACTCGCTTGCATAAGCAAGCTCCGTGCCAGTCCCTAACGTCCCGTTCGGGACTCAGGGTCGGACAACTTCGGTAATACTAGTTCGTTATGCGAAATTAAGCAAATTTTATTATGAAAAAAATATATCTAATATTCTTTAGTTCTATCTTCTTTCAATGTCCAATCATTAATAACAATATATTCAAAAAAATAGAAACCAAATCAAATATCCATTCTGAACGCATACCTATTATTTTATACTTTGGCGACTCTAGCAAATTAAGCATAAATAAACAAAACTTTTATCAGGATTACTGGACTGACACTGATTTGCAAATTTATCGAGTGGATAACAAGATACAATATTTTACACCTCTGCATCTAGAGGAGGGAGATATTCTCGAAGAGTTAACTTATTACAATTCAAAATATTACAAAACTGATTTTAAAGCTTTTATCTTTCCAATTTTTGGAACTATTGAAACTACTGATGATAAAATCATAGCTACTGGCTATTTGAGGAAAAAATTAAAATGAAAATTTTTTCAATATCTACGGTATACTTAATAACCATACTTATTCTTCATAATTGCATTATCCTCACCACAACCAATGTTAAAAATTGGAGTTCAGAAAAAGAACACGCGTTGGGTAATAAAATTCTATTTAATAAAGATACAAATAAATTCGAAACAACACCTAATTTTCAAGGAAAGATAATCTATCTCGGTGATATTTTAGTTACAAAAAGAAACAATCAAATTTCAACTTTGGAAATTATTTGCTTTTCTGATACTGAAAATTCAAAAGAATATTTAAAGGCAACTTATTATTACAGAGTTTTCAGAGAAAAAGATAAACTGTGTATAGAAAAGGCAAATTAAAAGTGCTTAACTTCGCATAACAGCGTCTTCCCGCTACGTTTCGGCACAAGGCCTCACTCGGCCTGCGGCAAATTCCCTTCCGGCACGCTTCTTGCCCAGCAAGAAGGCGCGCCGACGCCAACACCTACTTCGTAGGCTCGGCTACAGGGAACTTCGGGAAGACTAGTTCGTTATACGCAATGGCTCAATAATTCAAAAATGGAAACAATATTATCTATAATAGCCCTAGTAATCTCTTTTCTCTCAGCAGCAATTTCAATTTGGAGTGCAAACTCATCACATAAAAGTTACTTATTATCTAAAAAAGAATCATTAGCAAAAGAAAAAGAAATTTCAGCATACATAGATGAAGGATATATTTTTAAGAACACAAAAAACGAGAAAATTATAGGTTATAAATTAACTTTATCTAACAATTCAAGTATAAACAATGTTTTTAAATCTATTTCATTGACCGTATCATTTGTAAGAAAAAATGACTCAATCGGAGAAATAATATTTGTCCATGACATATCATTAAAAGACAAACTAAAGAATGAATTAAACAGCGTATTCGATATTCCTGAAAAAATAGATTCATATGACGCAGTTACCAAATGGGCCTTATTCAAATTTGATCCGTCAACCTTTAAACATGGAAAAATAAAACATTATGAAATCTCAATATCAGATAAATTCGATAAACGCAAAAATATCATTTCTTATATTCTAAAGGAATTCTCAAATGCTAATTAACTATAAAAGAATGACACCACTTGATATAATTGCAGATGGCTTAATAATAAATTCGTCTGTAGGAGAATTAAGACCTATACCAGCAGTTATTATAGATAGTCAAACAAGGCCAGAGATTTCCGAATTTATAGATGCGCACATCAATCAACCACCAGGCGATATAACTGTTCAATGGGGAGAGCAAGCATTTAGCAAAAATAATCTAATACTTCTAATAATTGCTTCAAGGCCTGTAAAACTAGAGTTTGGAATTCGATTCAATATATCAGCAAATTACGCTTTAATAAATGGAATCATTAGAAGTAATGCAATGTATCTACAAACTGGTCTAAAAGGAGATAAAGTAAGCAATAGAATTGGCACTTCACAGATTCTACTTGAAGTTGGAGATACTGGCTTTGAAATAAAATGGAATTCTATACTTTTAAACTTTCTAATAAAGAATTTCAAAGGAAAAGGATTTAAAAAAGAGCAAGCAAAAATTGCAGCACATAAAGAAATATCAACTTTGAATGACCTTTTAGACATACGCCAAAATAACATTAAAAACCAATAAACGCCACAGCGTATAACAACGGGGAAACGCTGCGCTTCGGCACTTGCGGCCTCGCTTGGGCTGCGCCACATTCCTCTCCGTCACGCTTTCTTGCGATCGCAAAAAGCGCGCCGACGCTAACGCCTGCATCCGCAGGCTCAGCTACGAGGAACGTCGTCTCCCCTAGTTCGTTATACGCCAGTGCACAATCTAATGATAAATAAAGTATACATTATTAATACAGAAGATGAACTAAATGCTAAGCTCTCGGAGTTAGAAACATACGCTAGTTTTTGGGTATTTAGAGGCGAAGCAGATCAAAATTGGGAGTTAAAAACTAGCATAGATAGGGCTTCCGAAAAAATACCGAGACTACCTTTCAGTGAACTTGAATCTATATGGCAAATCAACAAAACTAGACGAATTTATCCGGAAATTAAAGATATAAATCCAACTGATTATTTAGAGATCTTATCTTTCCTTCAACATCACGGAGTACCAACTCGACTGCTCGATTTTACAAGATCACCATACCTTGCTCTATACTTTTCATTTGAAGATTTGGATCAAAAGTCCGAATACACGACAATTTATGGATTCAATGCAGCTTTTTTTAGAAGTAAATTTTATGAATGCATAAAGAAACAAGAAGATCATTTCACAAAAGAAATAGATTACAACTTTTATAAAGAAGATCTAATAAACTGGGGAAACATAGAATACTTTCCTCGCTTGTATAATGAAATAATAAATCCGGACAATATTGACTTTGTACTTCCAGTTGAGCCAGATGTATTCAACCAAAGAATATTTGTCCAACAAGGACTTTTCTTTCTGCAAGGATCAACGCAAAAATCTTTCTATCAAAACTTAGAAATTTATCAAGAAAGCGACCTAGATAAAAATACATTTAAGTTAAATATAAATAGAAATTTACAAAATAAAATAATTCTTAAACTGGCGAAAATGGGAATAACTCCATACAGTTTGTATCCAGGAATAGAAGGACTTTTAAAAGATATGAAATTGACACTATATAGAGATTATTATCAAATCTTTGGAATTTAATAAAAAAGTGCACCAGCGTATAACAACGGCTACTCACTGCGCTTCGGCACTTCGGCCTCGCTTGGTCTCCGACACATTTCCCTTCTGGCATTCGCTCGCATACGCAAGCTACATGCCAGTCCCTAACGTCCCGTTCCGGGACTCAGGGTCGGGAAACGTCGAGTAGACTAGTTCGTTATGCGAAATCTCTTAGAAAATTCTTTTTAACAAAAATAACTCAAAAAAAGGAAATTTTTAATCTT
>NZ_RQFG01000025.1 GCF_004769235.1 Leptospira kanakyensis
GGAATGTGCCGCAGGCCAAGCGAGGCCGTAAGTGCCGAAGCGCAGCGTTTCCCCGTTGTTATACGAAGTTGCGATTTATACAGATTTTTTTTTGCTATACAAACTTTCATCAATTGCTATCGCATTTTGAAGATATTCAATGAGTATAGAATTATTGATTTGATTTGGATTATGATAGGTAATGCAATAAACTTGCTTTCTGTTTTCTTTTTCTAAAATATTATGCTTATCATTAATTAAATATCCATTACAAAATCCGAATTGAACACCAGCTTTTGGTCCTGGTTTTATAGAGGCAGGCCAAATAAAACAGATCCTGCTATTTTTAAAATAATATAGAACAGAATATGAAATCTTCTCATCAAGTGAAGGAAATTTAGAAAGAACCTCCTTTAATTTTGAAACAATTTGATATTCGTTTTCAGAGAGAGATTTATAAAAAGTTTCAAATTTATCCATTCAATTTGATTAGAAATTTATGATTTTTTATTTAGTTTTTTAGAAAGAAATCCGGTGATTGAACCCATTATTAATGAAGAAATAACTAATGGTGGTAAATGGTCATATTTTTCTGTAATAACGGCTAAGTTAATAAACCAAGGAATATTTAACAAAAAAGTCCACAAGATAGAATGAACAATGGTTGAAAATCCGGAATTGGATAGATGGACAATGGCACCGCAAAATAGCCAGAATAGCATAGATTGAATGAATATTAAGCTTGGTGTCTTTGAATCAGCGATGAAAATGATTGTTCCTTCGATTAAGGCAAGTATTAACCCAATTGTTAAAGCATTTCTCCAGAGTTTGAATCTTGAAATATTATTTTGTCCCATGTAGTCGTTTGTTTAGTAATTAAATGATTAGTCAATTAAATATTATAGTCCTCAGGATTTTTTATTCGCAATTTCGTATAACGA
>NZ_RQFG01000027.1 GCF_004769235.1 Leptospira kanakyensis
AGAGTTGGTATCCTATTTTTCTATGTCAAAACAGTCATAAAGATATGATTTGGGTCATTACGTATAACGAACTAGGCTAATCGACGTTCCTCGTAGCTGAGCCTCTGAAGGAGGCGTTAGCGTCGGCGCGTCTTCTTGCAGAGCAAGAAGCGTGACGGAGAGGAATGTGGCGTAGCCCAAACGAGGCCGGCAGTGCCGAAGTGCAGCGATTCGCCGTTGTTATACGAAGTCGCAAAGTTAGAGTTAAATTTTAAATAAAAACAGATGGGGAGATTTTGAACTTTTCTGCTAATGCTTTAATTTGTCTAACGTTCAAGTCTCTTTTTCCGTTTAGAATTTCTGAAACAACACCTTGGCTACCCAAAATATTTAAATCTTTTTGGGTTAAGTTGTTTTCTTCCATAAGAAACTTTAAGACTTCGATTGGTTCAGCATTTGGTTGTATAAAGTGATCGTTTTCATATTCT
>NZ_RQFG01000028.1 GCF_004769235.1 Leptospira kanakyensis
CCCTGAGTCCCGAATGGGACGTTAGGGACTGGCACGGAGCTTGCGTATGCGAGCGAGTGACAGAAAGGGAATGTGTCGCAGACCAAGCGAGGCCGTAAGTGCCGAAGCGCAGCGTTTCCCTGCTGTTATGCGCTGGCGGAATATATAAAATTAAATCCAGTTTTCTAATTTTAAATTTGGAACTCTAATGAACTCTTTTGTATTATTTGATACTAAAATTAGATTATTTGAAATTGCTTGGGCAGCAATTTGAAGATCGTATGGTCCAATAATTTTCCCTTTTTTTTCTAATGTAGCTCTTATTTGTCCGTATACATCAGCATCTGAGTCAGTAAAAGGTATGATATCAAATGCAGAGAGGAATTTAATAAGCGTATTTTTGTTTTTTGCATAATCAATACTTTTAGCGGCACCGTATTCCAATTCGGCAACAGTAATGGATGAGATT